>JBMOPR010000862.1:2585-5150 GCA_049323075.1 Pseudomonadota bacterium | reverse complement strand
CAATTCAACGACGACCTGTTCCGCCAGCTGCGGACCATCGATTTCGCGTTCATCGCCCTGCACGGCCGCGGCGGCGAGGACGGCGTGATCCAGGGCCTGCTGGAAATCATGGGCATCCCCTACACCGGCAGTGGCGTTGCTGCGTCGGCGCTGGGCATGGACAAGCTGCGCACCAAACTGCTGTGGCAGGGGTGTGGTCTGCCCACGCCGGAATTTTTCGCCGTGACGGAAGCGGCCCAGCTCAACGGAATGGTGCGGAAACTCGGTGGCGCCGTGATGGTGAAGCCGCCGCACGAAGGCTCCAGCATCGGCATGTCCCGCGCCACCAGTGATGCCGAGCTGCAGACCGCCTTCACACTGGCGCAGAAACACGACAGCGAAATTCTGGTGGAACGCTGGATCGAGGGTCAGGAATTTACCTGCGCGGTGCTGAACGGCAAGGCGCTGCCGGTGATCCGCCTGAAAACACCGCACCTGTTTTACGATTTCGACGCCAAGTACCAGGCCAACACCACCGAATACCTGATTCCCTGCGGCCTCAGCACTGAGCAGGAAACGCAGCTGCAGGCGCTCAGCGTCAAGGCCTTCGACGCCGTCGGCTGCAAGGTGTGGGGTCGCGTCGACGCCATGGTGGATAAACAGGGCCGCATCTGGCTGCTGGAAGTGAATACTGTGCCCGGCATGACTGATCACAGCCTGGTGCCGATGGCGGCCAAGGCCGCAGGCCTTTCGTTCGAGCAGCTGGTGGCCAATATCGCACTGGGCAGCGCAGGAAAAATCTGATGGCGAAAGAGAAGGCATCGCGCGGCGCAACACCCAAAAAGCCCAAGGTTCCCCTGGGAACCCGGCTGCGGGTGGGGCTGCGCGAATGGCGGGCACGTCATCGCACGGCGTTGAATGCCTGCGCTGGTTTGGTCGTGCTCTCAGGTGTCGCCACCGGAGGCTGGTATCTGCAGCAGGGAATGCAGCAAGTGTTCGAGCGGTTTCCCATCCAGCAGGTGAGCGTGATGGGTGAGCTTCACCACGTCGATCGCGCTGCGCTGTCGGCCGCACTGCAGCCATACATGGAAGACAATTTCTTCGCGATCGAGCTGGAAAAAGTCAAAGAAACGATGGAGTCGTTCACCTGGATCGACCACGCGGAAGTCCGCAAGGAATGGCCGCACACACTCAAGGTCGAGCTGATTGAGCGCGTGCCGGTGGCGAACTGGGGAAAAAAACAGTTTTTAAGCGCGAAAGGTGAAATATTTTTTGCGGAAAACGTGCAGCCCAATCCAAACTTGCCTACTTTTATAGGCATGGCAGAACAAGCGCCACTGATTGCAGAACATTACGTCCAGATGCAGTCGGTTTTGCGGAATGCAGGGTTGTCGATTCAAACATTGGAAATGACAGATCGGGTATCATCCACGCTGCTGCTTCGCAACGGACTGAGCCTGGTCGTCGACGAGAAAAACAGCCTGGACAAGCTCAAGCGGTTTACCGAGCTCTACCAGCTCTTCTCGGAAGAACAACGGCAACAACTATTACGCGTAGACCTGCGCTACGAAAACGGGCTGGCAATCAAGTGGAAGAAGGGCGATGGTGACACAAACGCTGCGTAACATGCTGGGAATGGGGGATTCACATCCTGTCAGTAACTCACAGGACAGGCTGCTGGGCATGACCCGGAGCCGGTCCGAAAAAATGATCGTTGGCCTCGACATCGGCACCTCCAAGGTCGTCGCGATCGTCGGCCAGCTCAAGGGCGACGGCAGAATCGAAATCGTCGGCATCGGCTCCAGTCCGTCCCGCGGCCTCAAGAAGGGCGTGGTGGTGGACATCGAATCCACCGTGCAGTCCATCCAGCGCGCGATCGAGGAAGCGGAACTCATGGCCGGCTGCCAGATCCACTCGGTCTATGTCGGCATCGCCGGCAGCCACATCCGCAGCCTGAACAGCCACGGCATCGTTGCGATCCGTGACCGCGAAGTGAACCGCGCCGATCTGGAACGGGTCATCGACGCCGCCCAGGCCGTACCCATTCCAGCGGATCAGAAAGTCCTCCACATCCTGCCGCAGGAATACATCATCGATTCGCAGGAAGGCATCAAGGAGCCCCTCGGCATGTCCGGCGTGCGCCTGGAAGCCAAGGTGCATCTGGTGACCTGCGCAGTGAACGCCTCGCAGAACATCGAGCGCTGTGTGCGCCGCTGCGGTCTGGAAGTGGAAGACATCATCCTGGAGCAGCTTGCTTCCGCCTATGCCGTCCTCACTGATGATGAAAAGGAACTGGGCGTCTGCATGGTGGACATCGGCGGTGGCACCACAGACATTGCCGTCTTCACCGAAGGCTCCATCCGTCATACCGCGGTGATTCCCATCGCTGGCGACCAGGTCACCAACGACATTGCCATGGCTCTGCGCACACCCACTGAAAATGCCAATGACATCAAAATCAAGTACGCCTGTGCATTAACCCAGTTGGCGGGGCCTGATGAATCGATTAAGGTGGCCAGTGTCGGTGACCGCCCGCCGCGTGAACTGTCGCGCCAGGCTCTGGCAGAAGTGGTGGAGCCCCGTTAT
>JBMOPR010000862.1:0-2575 GCA_049323075.1 Pseudomonadota bacterium | reverse complement strand
CCGAACTGCGCCGCTCCGGCTATGAAGACATGATCGCCGCAGGCATCGTGCTCACCGGAGGCTCAGCCCGCATGGAAGGCGCGGTCGATCTGGCAGAAGAAATTTTCCACATGCCGGTGCGACTGGCAACGCCGCAGGGAATTTCGGGTCTCACTGAAATGGTGAAGAATCCGATCTACTCCACTGGCGTCGGCCTGTTGCTGTACGGACAAAAACAAATAGAAGCCGGTGCTGCCCAGCAGAAGGGACAGCCCGTGCCACAAGCGGGTTTCATGGACCGCATGAAGACCTGGATCAAAGGCAACTTTTAACAGTCTCTTGTCAAAGAGAACCATAGCGGAAGGAAGGGGAGATTAAATATGTTCGAACTCGTTGATAACGTACCGCAGAACGCAGTTATCAAAGTCGTTGGCGTAGGTGGTGGTGGTGGCAATGCCGTTGAGCACATGCTATCCAGCCAGGTTGACGGCGTTGAATTCATTTGTGCCAACACGGATGCACAGGCACTCAAGAACATGAATGCCAAAACCCTGCTTCAGCTGGGTGGCGCGGTGACGAAGGGCTTGGGCGCAGGTGCCAATCCCAACGTGGGCCGCGAAGCCGCGCTGGAAGACCGCGAACGCATCCGCGAAGTTCTCAACGGCGCCGACATGGTGTTCATCACCGCCGGCATGGGCGGCGGCACCGGCACCGGTGGCGCGCCGATCGTGGCCGAAATCGCAAAGGAAATGGGCATCCTGACCGTCGCCGTGGTGACCAAGCCTTTCCCCTTCGAAGGCAAGAAGCGTATGCAGGTGGCCCTGGAAGGCATGAAACACCTGAGCGAGAACGTCGACTCCCTGATCACCATCCCCAATGAAAAGCTGCTGGACGTGCTCGGTCCCAAAACCAGTCTGCTGGATGCCTTCAAGGCCGCCAACGACGTGTTGCTGGGTGCCGTACAAGGCATCGCCGACCTGATCATCCGTCCCGGGATGATCAACGTCGACTTTGCCGACGTGCGCACCGTGATGTCCGAAATGGGCATGGCGATGATGGGTACCGGCCGCGCCACGGGCGAGAATCGTGCCCGCGAAGCCGCCGAAGCCGCCATCCGCAGCCCGCTGCTGGAAGACGTCAACCTGCAGGGCGCCCGTGGCATTCTGGTAAACATCACCGCCAGCGAAAGCCTGTCCCTGGGTGAGTTCTCCGAAGTGGGCGACACCGTGGAAGAGTTCGCCTCCGACAACGCGACTGTAGTCGTCGGTACCGTTATCGATCCAAGCCTGGGCGACGAACTGCGGGTAACCGTGGTAGCCACCGGCCTGGGCATGGGCGCTGTCAGCGAGCAGGCAGCACCCGTCCGAGCGGTTGAGTCGGTGACCCGTCGGTCTGCTCCAGAACCTGTAACCGACTATCGCCGTTTCGAGCAGCCGGCAGTAGATCGGGCCCGCCGTCAGCAGCAGGAAGTGCGCCGTCGCGCAGTGCTGGAAACCGACGTAAACCGTGAATATCTCGACATTCCGACATTTTTACGGCGCCAGGCAGATTGAAATTGTTCAAAAATTGCGCAATTTCAACAGGGTTAGGTTGGTCAACCTAATAAAAGCTGCTAGTATTCGGGCAGCTAGGGTCTGACCTAGCCCAATTAACCTATTTGTGTGAGAGACATGATCAGACAGCGCACGCTGAAAAACGTGATCCGTGCCACCGGTATAGGCCTGCACTCGGGTGACAAGGTTTACCTGACCCTGCGTCCGGCCCCTGCCAACACGGGCATAGTCTTCTGCCGAACGGATCTCGATCCTGTAGTCACCATTGAAGCCAAGGCTTTCAGTGTGGCCAACACCGTCCTGTCCACCAATCTGGTGAAGGGCGATGTGCGGGTTTCCACTGTAGAACACCTGATGGCGGCGTTTGCCGGTCTTGGTATCGACAACGCGTATGTGGATCTGAGCGCGCCTGAAGTGCCCATCATGGATGGCAGCGCCGGGCCGTTCGTATTCCTGTTGCAATCGGCTGGAATCGAAGAGCAGAACGCCCTGAAGCAGTTCATCCGCATCAAGCGCAAGGTACAGGTGACCGATGGCGACAAGTCTGCCACCTTCCTGCCGTTCAATGGCTTCAAGGTCGGCTTTACCATCGATTTCGACCACCCTGTCATCAAAGGTGGCAACCAGACCATTTCCATCGACTTCTCCAGCACATCATTCGTGCGGGAAGTCAGCCGTGCCCGCACCTTCGGTTTCATGCGCGACATCGAGAAGCTGCGCAAGAACAACCTGGCGCTGGGTGGCAGCACCGAGAACGCCATCGTGGTGGATGATTACCGGATTCTGAATGAAGACGGTCTGCGCTACGAAGACGAATTCGTGCGGCACAAGGTGCTGGATGCGATTGGTGACCTGTACCTGATGGGCAAGAGTCTGATTGGGGAGTTCTGCGGTTACAAATCCGGTCACGCCTTGAACAACAAGCTGGTGCGGGAATTGTTGTCCCAGCAGGATGCATTCGAAATCGTCACTTTCGGCGATCAGAAGGTTTCCCCGATTTCCTACGTACAGCCCATATTCGCTGCGGAATAGTTCGCAGTCCT
>JBMOPR010000861.1:0-5154 GCA_049323075.1 Pseudomonadota bacterium | reverse complement strand
TGAATACGCCAAAGCGTGTCTCTTCGATCGGTGCATTCAGCGTTGCCGACAACGCCAGCCCCAGCACTTCGCGGGTCTGTGCTGGATCGATGACGCCGTCATCCCACAGGCGTGCGCTGGCGTAAAAGGGATTGCCCTGGTGTTCATAGGTATCAATGATGGGGCGCTTGAAGGCCAGTTCGTCCTCGGCCGACCAGGTCTTGCCGGCCTTTTCCAGATTGTCCCGTTTCACCTGCGCGAGAACGCCGGCGGCCTGTTCACCGCCCATCACGGAAATGCGCGCGTTGGGCCACATGAACAGGAAGCGAGGATCGTAGGCGCGGCCACACATGCCGTAGTTGCCGGCACCGAAACTGCCGCCGATGATAAGGGTCAGCTTGGGCACCTGCGCCGTGGCCACCGCCGTCACCATCTTGGCACCGTGTTTGGCGATACCCTGGTTTTCGTATTCCTTGCCCACCATGAATCCCGTGATGTTCTGCAGAAACAGCAGCGGTATTTTCCGTTGGGCACAGAGTTCGATGAAGTGAGCGCCCTTCATTGCCGATTCGGAAAACAGAATTCCATTATTCGCTACGATACCGACCGGATAACCGTACAGGCGGGCAAAACCGCACACCAGTGTCGTTCCATACAGTGCCTTGAATTCGTCGAACTCGGAGCCGTCCACGACCCGGGCGATAACTTCCCGCACGTCGAAGGTTTTCTTGCTGTCAGTGGGAATCAGGCCCAGCAGTTCTTCCGCCGGGTAGAGCGGGGCGCTTATTTCGGCGCGATCCATCTCGATTCTTTTGACGCGGTTAAGGCGTGCCACTGACTGACGCGCCAGCTGCAGTGCGTGATCGTCGTTCTCGGCAAAGTGGTCGGCGACGCCGGAAATGCGGCAATGTACATCGGCGCCACCCAGGTCTTCCGCAGTCACTTCCTCGCCTGTCGCGGCTTTCACCAGCGGCGGTCCTGCCAGAAATATGGTGCCCTGTTTCTTCACGATAATGCTTTCATCGCTCATCGCGGGCACGTAGGCGCCGCCTGCCGTGCACGAACCCATGACAGCAGCAATCTGCGGAATGTTTTTCGCCGACATGTTGGCCTGGTTGAAGAAAATCCGGCCGAAATGTTCGCGGTCCGGAAACACATCATCCTGACGCGGCAGATTGGCGCCGCCGGAATCCACCAGATAGATGCAGGGCAAGTGGTTCTGTTCGGCAATGGTTTGTGCGCGCAGATGTTTTTTAACGGTAAGTGGATAGTACGTACCGCCTTTCACGGTGGCATCATTGGCGATGATCATGCACTCGATGCCGGATACCCGGCCAATGCCGGCGATCAACCCGGCGCAGGGCACCTCTTCATCGTAAACGTTCAGTGCCGCCAGCTGCCCGATTTCCAGAAAGGCCGAACCCCGGTCCAGCAGCCGCATTACGCGCTCCCGTGGCAGCAGTTTACCCCGCGCCAGATGCTTGGCCTGCGCGTCGGCGCCGCCGCCCTGTTGAATTCGCTCTACGACGGCGTACAGTTCAGACACCAGCTTTTCCATGCGCAGCTTGTTGGCATGGAAAGCTTCAGATTGTGGGTTGAGTTCGGTGGACAGGACCGGCATGTCGTTTTGCCTCAGCAGGTTTCGTTGAATAGTTCGCGGCCGATCAGCATTCGGCGGATTTCCGACGTGCCGGCGCCGATTTCATACAGCTTGGCGTCGCGGAGCAAACGCCCGGTAGGGTAGTCGTTGATATAGCCATTGCCACCCAATGCCTGAATGGATTCCAGGGCGCAGCGGGTAGCGTTTTCTGCGGTGTAGAGAATCACGGCTGCTGCGTCCTTGCGCGAGGTTTCGCCCCGGTCACAGGCTTTGGCGACGGCATATAAATAGGCGCGGCTCGCGTTGGTAATCGTGTACATGTCTGCCAGCTTGGCCTGCATCAGCTGGAATTCGCCGATGGATTGGCCGAACTGTTTGCGGTCGTGCACGTAAGGCACCACAACATCCAGGCACGCCAGCATGATGCCGGTGGGGCCGCCAGACAGCACGACCCGCTCGTAGTCCAGACCGCTCATCAATACTTTCACGCCTTCATTCAGATTGCCGAGAATGTTTTCCTCCGGCACTTCGCAATCGGTGAACACCAGTTCGCAGGTGTTCGATCCCCGCATGCCAAGCTTGTCCAGTTTCTGCGCCCGCGAGAAGCCGGGAAAATCCCGCTCCACGATGAAGGCGGTGATGCCCTTGGGCCCACGCTCGGGTTCGGTTTTCGCGTAAATAACGTAGGTGTTGGCGTCCGGGCCGTTGGTGATCCACATCTTGTTGCCATTCAGGATGTAGCGATCACCTTGCTTGCGCGCTGTCAGTTTCATGCTGACGACGTCGGAACCGGCACCCGGTTCGCTCATGGCCAATGCACCGACATGCTCGCCGCTGACCAGTTTTGGCAGATACTTCGCCTTCTGCCGTTCATTGCCGTTGCGGGAAATCTGGTTTACACAGAGATTGGAATGCGCGCCATAGCTCAGCGCCACTGCCGCCGATGCGCGGCTGATTTCTTCCATGGCGATCACGTGGGCGAGATAGCCCAGATTCGCGCCGCCATATTGCTCCGACACAGTCACGCCCAGCAGACCCAGGTCACCGAACTTGCGCCACAGGTCTGCAGGAAAATTGTTGTCGCGATCGATGCTGGCAGCGCGGGGTGCAATTTCCTTTTGTGCGAACTGATGCACGCTGTCGCGCAGCATGTCGATGGTTTCGCCGAGATCGAAATTGAGGGAAGGGTAGGGCAGCGTCATGTTCTATTCCTCAGCGCCGTTGTGATTGATTCCGTGCATCGCCGCCTGGCAGCGTTCACGCGCTTCTTGCAGTTCGATTTTCATGATGTGGATGTCGTTGAGTTGCTGATCCAGCAGGGCTTCCTTGTCGTCCAGCATGTCCAGCATGCTTTGCAGCTGCTGCCGGTTGCCGGATGCGGGGTCGTACATTTCGAACAGCTTGCGGCTTTCCGCCAGGGTGAAGCCCAGGCGTTTGCCCCGCAGGATCAGCTTCAGCAGTACTCGGTCCCTGGGGCTGTAAATGCGCTTCTGACCTTCCCGGCGCGGCGCCAGCAGACCTTCATCCTCGTAAAAGCGGATGGTGCGGGTGGTGATGTCGAATTCCCTGGAGAGGTCGGTAATACTGTACGTTTTGCTCATGGGTCGTGGAGTCGCCGTCGAGGCGTCTTTTTTTGGCTGCGTAGTTTACGTTTACGTAAAGGTAATCCACTCTGCATTGTGATTGCACGACAAAATTGCCGCCGCCGACCTTTTTCGCCCCCGTCACTGCACGTCAATTATTCAGTCGTGACAGGGTGTTACGGTCAATTACACTTCGAGAATAGTCGAAGTGAGGCAATCCTTTATATACTCGGCGTCCATCCCGCCTTGCTTGCCGCAAGCGGTTGTATCGGAACCATAAAATAGTACTTTGGTTGGATGCCCGACCCGGCGCCGGTGCTATCATGCGCGACTGCCGCACCGAACCGATTACAGATAACAAGGACCCGTATTGCCATGACCCGACTGACCCGCATTTCCATGTTCCTGATGCCCCTTCTGAGTGGCGTTCTGGCCTCTGTTGCGATTCCGGCTTACGCCGAAACACCCGAGGAAAAAGGCTATGCGATCTTTGCCGAGGCTGAGCGCCGTAACGAGGGCTTCGGCGACAATCAGGGTGACATGCTGATGATCCTGAAGAACAAGCGGGAAAGCACCAGCCAGCGTGAAATGAAGATACAGGCACTGGAAGGGCCAAAAGGGGAAGGCGATAAAACCCTGATGGTATTCCTGTCGCCGAAGGACCAGAAAGGCACTGCGCTGCTCACCTACCAGCACGATGAACGCGACGACGATCAGTGGCTCTATCTGCCGGCGCTGAAGCGGGTGAAGAAAATTGCTTCCAGCAAGAAGTCCGGCCCTTTCATGGGCAGCGAGTTTTCCTTTGAAGACATTGGTGGTCAGGCGCTGGAGGAATACTCCTACAAGTATCTGCGCGACGAACAGTATGAAGGTCAGGACTGTTTCGTGGTGGAAAGTTACCCCAAGGACAAGAATTCCGGTTATACCAAGGTCGTAACCTGGATCGACAAACAGCATTACCGCACGCTGAAAGCGGAATTCTTTGATCGCAAGAACAGCCATCTGAAGACGCTGGTGGCCCGCAATTTCAATCTCTACCTGGAAAAGTTCTGGCGTCCGGCGGAGCTAGAGATGGTGAACCTTCAGACCGGCCGCAGCACCGTGTTGCAGCAGAATAACCTGGCGTTCAAAACCGGCCTGACCGAGGCCGATTTCAACAAGAACAGTTTGCAACGGGCCAAGTAAACCAACCCCATCGAGCCGCGCCCCGGTGCTTGTAACCCAAGCCTGTGACGCGGCTTTTTAGTGGGCGCCTTCGATGTTGAGACAGGACTGAAGATGCAGGCATTCCGCCTATTGTGCGCATTATTGTCGCTGGTATTCTGCGCGCCGCTGTATGCGTTTCTCGAACCGCTGCTGGACGACGGTGAATGGAGCGCTGAAACCGGGTTCGAATACCGCTATTTTGACGATCCCGGTGAATTCGGTCAGGAACAGCATGCGCTTTCGCTTCGGTTTCAGGGTGAGTATGTCAGCCAGTGGAATGACGAAACCGACAGCATGACGTTCGTGCCTTTCGTGCGCCTTGACGAACAGGACGAGAATCGCAGCCATGCTGACATCCGGGAGTTGCTCTGGGTGCACGTGGGCGACAACTGGGAGCTGCGCTCCGGGGTGACCCGCGTATTCTGGGGGCGTACCGAATTCAACAATGTGGTGGATGTGGTCAACCAGACCGATCTGGTGGATGGCGACGAGGAAAAACTCGGCCAGCCCATGGTGAACCTGTCCCTGGTCGGGGATGAATGGGGCATCTTCGATTTTTACTGGCTGATCGGATTTCGTGAACGCACCTTCCCAGGACCGGACGGCCGTCTGCGCCTGCCGCTGACGGTGGACACGGACAACGCCGAGTACAGCTCCGACACCGGGCCTGAAGACCTCGATTTCGCCTTCCGCTGGCAAACTACCGTCACGGATGAACTGGAAATGGCGCTGTCGATTTTCTCCGGCGTGGATCGTGAGCCTGCCTACACGTTCAATTTCGATTTC
>JBMOPR010000860.1:0-5164 GCA_049323075.1 Pseudomonadota bacterium | reverse complement strand
GCCTTGTTCAGCTGCACGCCGCCTATCAGGCGGGTATCGCGCCACTGGTACTGCAATTCGGTGTACGCAGACCAGCTGCCGTAATTCCATTCCGGCACGATCACCGGATCGATGGAACCCCGGTATTCATCCCGCACCAGACCCGATACCCATTGCAGGTCCGGTGTCAGCTGGCCCAGCAGTTGTGCTTCGTAGTGGCTGTCGTCGAAGCGGTAGTCGATGGCAGCCACTGCATTGACCTGGATGAAGGGCCGCGATTGCATCAGGCCCGCATCCAGTTTCAGATCCCAGTCCGCCGCCAGGGCCTGATCCCAGCCCAGGTTGAGAAAGCGTTTTTCCACCCGGGTTTCACCCCGAAACGGCGCCGTCATGGTGCCGCGCAACTGGGCGTAATCCGATTCACCCCAGTAGGCATTCAGACGCAGATTGCCGAAGCGGCCCGTCACCAGTCCGCCGGGCGCGTCCACCGCTTCCTCCATCTGGAATTCAGTACCGCTGGGTGTGTGGGTGACCTGGTCCCAGCCGCCCATGTCGTAATACTGGAAGAAGCCTGCCAGCTGCCAGCCGTCGCCGCCTGTCGCCACACTGGCTTCCGCCAATTCGGTATCGAAACTGCCCCTGGACACACTGACCTGGTTGCCCACAGTGGATTCGTCGCGGGTGATGATGTTGATCACGCCGGCAAACGCGTTGCTGCCGTACAGCACTGAACCCGGCCCCCGCACCACTTCAATCTGGCGGATCGCCTCCAGCGGAATCGAGGTGAGCATGATGTGGTTGAACAGCCCGCCCAGATAGCCTTCGCGGTTGAACGGCATGCCGTTGAGCAGGATCAGCACATGGTTGTTGTTGACGGAAGCGGGATCGGCGCGCACGGTGAGCGGCGACCACAGGCTGGCAAACTGTTGCGGCTCCACGCCGGTGATGCGGCTGAGCACCTCGCCCAGATCACGGCCACCGAACAGGGCAATTTCGTCGTGGGAAAACACACTCACCACCCCCGCCGCGCCGGCCAGCGATTGCGGCAGCTTGGACGGCGTTTCCACCGGCAGCGACATCAGCGCCTCCAGCGGCAGTTCAAACAGGTCGGTGGTCGCCTGCGCCAGGCATGACTGGCCCAGCAACAACAGGGCAACCGGAATTCGACGCGGCATTGCAGCTTTGCTCCCTTAAACTGTGCCACCAGTATAGGCAAGCTGGCCCCAATCTTCCCCCCTGCCAATGCCGGGCCGGTGGTATGATCCGCCCACTTTCGCCATCGTCAGCACAGGAGTGAACCGGTGACCCCAGACCTGCAGGCTGCGGCCTGGATTGCACTGGTCAATCCCAAATCCCCCACCAACGTGGGCCACGTGATGCGCGCAGCCGGCTGCTTCGGCGTGAACGGCATTTTCTACACGGGAGAGCGCTTCAATCACGCCCGCAAGTTCATCACCGACACCAAAGATCATCACGAAACGATTCCACTGACCTGGACTGAACAGCTGCTGGCTGCGTTGCCCGATGGCGCAGTGCCGGTGGCGGTGGAACTGGTGGAAGGCGCCACGTCGCTGACGGATTACACGCATCCGCCGCGCGCGTTGTATCTGTTCGGGCCGGAGGACGGATCGCTGAGCCAGGATCTGGTGAACGGCTGTCGCGACGTGATCTACATTCCCACCCGCGGCTGCCTGAATCTGGCGGCCAGCGTCAATATCGTGCTGTATGACCGGCTGCTGAAATCCGGCAGTGACAGGCCGGGCGGCGACGAACTGATCCGGCAGAGTCGCGACAACAACAACCGTCTGAAACGCCAGCCGGACTGAGCGCGGTTTTCCCGCCGCCGGCTTTGCTCTATCCTCTGCGGCAAGAACATCTGCCTTTCACTTCCTTCAAGGATGTCCATCATGGCCCTGCGCGCGGATTCCGTTTCCTCTTCACTGACCCTGGTTTCTACCGAACAGCCACTGCTGGCGTCCGCGCTGCCGCGTCGCCGTCTGCTGCAGTGGCTGGGTGTCAGCAGCGCGCTGGCGCTGGGTGGCTGCTCGATGATGAAGACCGCCAATCTGGAAGCACCGGAAGTGCGGGTACGCAACGTGCAGCTGGGCCGGCTGGATCTGTCGGGGCTGGAACTGATCGTGGATCTGCGCCTGCGCAATCCCAACGACCTCGCGCTGCCGGTGACCGGCGTGGAATACAACCTGACGCTGCAGGGCGTGAAAGTGGCAGACGGGCGGCAAGCGAAAAGCGTGACGCTGCCGGCGCTGGGCGAAGCCGACATGCGGCTGGGGCTGAACGTGAACCTGCTCACCACCGCAGCCCATTTGCTGCCGCTGCTGATGAACCCGGCGTCGGCGCCGAAAACGCTGTCCTACAAGGTGGACGGCAATGTGAAGCTGGACTGGTGGTACATGCCGACTATCGGCTTCAACCGGGAAGGAGAAGTGCCGCTGGTGGCCGGTGCCTTCACCCGCTGAATTCAGCCGGATGACAGTCCCACGCACTCCGAAAGCTTGCCATAGGTGAGCGCCAGCCATTCGCTGTAGCGCTCGCCATTGAAATCCCAGCCCAGTTCATCCACCGACACGCGCAACAACGGCGGCCGGGTGTCGATCTTGTCGATCAGGCTGGCGGGCACCAGCGCGCCGGTGAGCACACACGCAATCTGCTGCCGCGCCACCCGCTGTTTCAGTTCCAGCAGATGCTGCAGACCGGGGCGGTTTTCCGGATCGAGCATCAATGCCGCTTCCGAGTGAATGCCCAGATCTTCCTCCAGATAGAAAAACGCATCGTGGGCCAGCAGGAAGGGTCTGGCGTTACGGGCCAGCCGCTGGCGCTGTTGCGTGCGCTGCTGCTCCAGCCGCTGTTCCAGTGCCTGCAGGTTTTGCTGCAGACGCGGCGCCCAGTCCGGCCGGTCGGTGCCGATGCGGTGGGTCAAAGCGCGGGCCAGCAGGATGGCGTTGGAGGTGCTCCACCACAGATGGGGGTCGGTGCCGGTGTGCTGGTGTGCGGCGTGGGAATCCTGGTCGTGATCCTGTTCCTCATCTTCATGTTCGTCTTCATCATGCAGCGCGGAACGGAACGGCAGGCGGATGATGCCCGGCAGTTCTTCCCAGCGCAGATCGTTGCGCTGCGACGCCATCACTTTCGCCAGATAGGGTTCCCCCGCCGGGCCCAGCCACAGCAACAGGCGGGCACCGCGCACGCGCGCCAGATCCGATGGACTGAGAGCAAAATCGTGGGTGCTGGTGCCGGATGGCAGCAGGGTGTCCACCTGCAGTGGCAGGCCATCACCCAGTTCGCGGGCCAGCAGGGCGATGGGGCGGATGCTGGCCAGCAGCGGATAGGCGGGTGTTGCAGCCGGGCTTGAGGACGAGGTTGTGACCGGGCTTTCTGAAGGACTGTCCGCCGCACTGGCCACCAGCGGCAACAGGCCAACAGGCGCGGCCAGCACAAACACCAGCAGGATTGCGCAGCAGGACAACAGCCGGTTCACCGAACAACCCTCCCGGGGCATACTATTGTGTATTGGGGGTCGCAATATTAGCATGGCCGCCTTCGCTGCCCCATCTCATCGGTTGCCATCTCACAGGTGCAAAGTCCCATGACACTGGAAACCCTGGTCTCCCTGCGCAATGTCGGGCTCGATTTCAGGCAGCGCACCATTCTCAACGACATCAGTTTCGATGTGCACCGGCGTGAAATCCTCACCATCATCGGACCGAACGGCGCCGGCAAATCCTGTCTGCTGAAAATCATCCTGGGCCTGTACGCGCCCAACCGGGGCGAGGTGCGCAAATCCAGCGGCCTGAGCATCGGCTACATGCCGCAGAAACTGACGCTGGACCCGAGCCTGCCGCTGACAGTGGAACGTTTTCTCAGCCTGGCCAGCCACGGCGATCTGAAACCGGTGGATCAGGCCCTCGGCCGGGTGGGTGCCCGCGCGCTGCGCAATGCAGCAGTGCAGCGGCTGTCCGGCGGTGAATTCCAGCGCGTACTGCTGGCCCGCGCCCTGCTGCGCCAGCCCGATCTGCTGGTGCTGGACGAACCGGCCCAGGGCGTCGACCTGCAGGGCCAGCAATCCCTGTACCGCCTGCTGGCGCAACTGCGCGACGAGCAGGGTTTTGCCATTCTGATGGTGTCGCACGATCTGCATTTCGTGATGGCGCAGACCGATCAGGTGCTGTGCCTGAACCAGCACGTGTGCTGCTCGGGCACGGCGGAATCGGTGGTGAATCATCCGGAATATCTGGCGCTGTTCGACACCGGCAACGTGGAAGGCATCGGCGTCTACACCCACAAGCACGATCACCATCACGACCTGCACGGCGACGTGGTGGACGACATGCCGGTGCGCGTTCACCAGCACGGACCCGGCTGCGATCACGGCCATTCACACGATCATGGAAGCCACCGCCATGATTGAGATCCTGCTGCCCGCCCTGCTGGTCGGTTTGCTGCTGGCGGCCATCGCCGGCCCCCTCGGCTGCTTCGTGGTGTGGAGCCGCATGGCCTATTTCGGCGACACCCTGGCCCACTCCGCGCTGCTGGGCATCGCGCTGGGATTCCTGTTCAGCCTGAACCTCACGGTCGGGGTGATCCTGGTGACCAGCGGCATTGCGCTGGCCCTCACCGTGCTGCAGCGGCAACACTTCATCGCCAACGACACCCTGCTGGGCATCATGGCCCACGGCACCCTGGCACTGGGCCTGGTGCTGGTCAGCCTGATGGACCATGTGCGCGTGGATCTGCTGGGCCTGCTGTTCGGCGACCTGCTGGCCACCTCATTTTCCGATGTGCTCTGGGTGAGTGCGCTGGCGCTGCTGATCGGTGTGGCGCTACGCTTCATCTGGATTCCCATGCTCAATATTGCCGTGAACCAGGAACTGGCGCAGGCGGAGGGCACCCGGGTGGGGCTGGTGCGCCTGCTGTTCATGCTGCTGCTGGCCAGCATTGTCGCCATCGGCATGAAAGTGGTGGGCGCGCTGCTGATCACCGCCATGCTGATCATTCCCGCCGCCGCCGCGCGCAAGCTGTCGCGCACGCCGGAGCAGATGGCCCTGCTGGCCAGCCTGATCGGGATGGGCGCGGTGGCCGGCGGACTGCTGCTGTCCTGGCTGGCGGATACACCGGCAGGCCCCAGCATCGTGTTGTGCGCGGCCACGGGATTCAGTCTGATCTATCT
>JBMOPR010000859.1:0-5168 GCA_049323075.1 Pseudomonadota bacterium | reverse complement strand
GGAGCGGCTGGAATAGGGGGCACAGAATAGGGATTTGCGCCGGATACGGGTATAATCCGCCCCCGGTTTTCGCCCGTATCCATTGGCAACCCTGATTAGGCCCGCTTCATGTTGTACAACCTTGCCCGCAACCTGCTGTTCCGCCTGCCCACCGAAACTTCCCACTATCTGGCCCTGGACAGCATCGCCCTGGGGCAGAAACTGCACCTGACGTCCTGCCTGTTGCCGCAGCCGGAACTGCCGGTGGACCTGCTGGGTCTGCGTTTCCGCAATCCGGTGGGGCTGGCGGCGGGCCTGGACAAGAATGGCGACTACATCGACGCCCTGGCGGCCCTGGGCTTTGGCTTCCTGGAGATTGGCACCATCACCCCGCGCCCGCAGCCTGGCAACCCCCAGCCGCGCCTGTTCCGCCTGCCGCAAGCCACCGCCATCATCAATCGCATGGGCTTCAACAACAAGGGCGTGGACCATCTGGTGCGGCAGGTGGAAAAGGCGAAATACAACGGCGTACTGGGCATCAACATCGGCAAGAATTTCGATACCCCGGTGGAAAACGCGCTCAGCGACTACCGCATCTGCCTGGAAAAAACCTTCGCGCTGGCCAGCTACATCACCATCAATATTTCTTCGCCCAACACCCAGGGCCTGCGGTCGCTGCAATACGGCGAATCGCTGGACCAGCTGTTGGGTGGGCTGCGCGAAACGGCCGAGCAGCTGCAGGTGCGCCACTTCCGCAAGGTACCGCTGCTGGTGAAAATCGCGCCGGACCTGGAGCAGCAGGATGTGGAAACCATCGCCGAGCAACTGCTGAAAAACGGCATGGACGGCGTGATCGCCACCAACACCACCCTGGCGCGCACGGGTGTTGAGAACCTGCTCCACGGCAACGAGCAGGGCGGCCTGAGTGGGGCACCCGTGCGGGAGAAATCCACCCGGGTGCTGAAACAGCTGGCGCAGGTACTGCAGGGCCGATTGCCCATCATTGGCGTAGGTGGCATTACCGAAGGAGAGCATGCGGCAGAAAAAATCCGCGCCGGCGCGCAGCTGGTGCAGATCTACACCGGTTTTATCTATCGCGGGCCAGGGTTGATCAAAGACAGCGTGCAGGCAATCCGTAGTGTGAAGCAACAGCAACGCTGATGGGGCTGGAATAAAGAAGGGCTTCCACGCGGAAGCCCTTCTGGTGTTGGCAGCCAACGCTGCCCGGATGATGGAGTCATCCGATTAAAAAATCGTTGTACAGGATGTACGGGTTAAAATGCTTGCACCCCTTCAGGTCGCAGTTGGTCGTAAAAAAGGATTGTTGTTGCTCAATCCGGATGGAGGTCAAAGGTTCGCAATTTTGTGAACACCGGAAACCCCAGTAAAGCCGGACCATTGGTCGGCTCGTCCTTCGCGCCAGCCGCTAAGCCAGTGTTGTCGGGTAGGTGCATCAGTGAAAGGGCAGGATTCTCTGGAACGCCCTCCGATGCCTGCTTGATAACCACGAGTATAGGCTCTGCCAGTTCTGTCGCGTTTCTGTCTCTTCATAGGATATCAACCTCTTTTTCCTTTATTTCGATTAAGAGTTGAAAGAGCTTGGAGTTCTTATCAAGGCTTGCTGAGAATGTGTAACGATGACCCTCCTTTTTTGCAGACGGACTTTCATTAATATCCACTTTGGACCGGGCTGTCGACAAATAGTTTGTCATAAGAATGTAAATTCTTTATGAGTATGGGCAATACCCATAAATTGGATAAAAAACCGCTGAATCCTTGCCATTCAGTCACTTAACGAGGAACCTGAAAAGCCATGTCCACATTCGACTGGAACTCGGCGCGCCTGATTGTCACTTGTGGCGGCGGTCTGGAAAATTTTTTACTGAAAGAAATTCAAGCCCTTGCAGGCGACGAATTCAGTCTGCTTCGCGGTGCTGTTGAGGGGCCTGCCTCGGCCCGCAACGTATATAACATTTGCTTATGGTCGCGCATCGCATCCCGCGTTTTATTGCCTTTAGCGCAGTTTGACTGGAAAAACGAACAGGACTTTTACGATCACCTGCGCCAGATCCTGTGGCATGACCATTTCGATAACAGCCGTTCCATCGCCATCTCCACCTCGGCGGATGCGTCCGTCAATCTGAATACGCAGTTCCTGACATTGAAAGCCAAAGATGCGGTGATGGATCATTTTCGTCATTTCACCGGCGAGCGCCCCAATGTGAACACCCGCGATCCCGATATTCGCATTCACGTGCACTTTGATCGGGAATCGGTGAGTGTGGCGCTGGACCTTTCTGGTGAGCCTTTGCATAAACGCGGTTATCGGGTGGCACAGAATGAAGCACCGATGAAAGAAACCCTGGCAGCAGGCCTGCTGATGGCGGCGGGCTGGTCCAATGCGGAGAAAACCCAGCTGATCGATCCGATGTGCGGTTCCGGTACCTTGCTGATCGAAGCGGCCATGATGCAGGCGCAGATGGCGCCAGGTTTGCTGCGGCGCCGTTTTGGTTTCGAGCACTGGCAACACCACGACCAGGATCTGTGGCAGCAGTGCGTGAATGAGGCGAGCGCAGCAGACCGGTCGGAACAGATGGAATTTGCCATCCGCGGTTACGACGCCGATCTGTATGCGATCCAGGCAGCGGGTCGCAACGTCAAGGCAGCAGGACTGGAAGGCTGCATCCACCTGGAGCGGCGCGAACTGGCTCATTTCGCCGTGCATGAAAAAAATGCCGCTGCCGGCGGTTTCGTGGTGTGCAACCCTCCCTACGGAGAACGCCTGGACAAGGACAGCGACCTGATCCACCTGTATCGCGCCTTCGCCCGCAAACTGCAGCGTCATTGTCTGCAGTGGCAGGTGGCACTGATCACCAACCAGATCGAATACGCCGATGTGCTGCAGCTGGACGAACCGCAGACCCACCGCGTGTTCAACGGGCCGATCCGCTGTTTTATCCGCAGTGGCATCGTGGTGCCGCGCACTGCGCAATTCGTGCCGGTGCCGCTGCAACTGAGCCAGCAGGATTTTTCCAGTGCGCCTGCACGCGATCTGGTGAACCGCATCCGCAAGAACGTGAAACAGCTGGACAAGTGGGTGCAGAAGGAAGATGTGTATGCCTATCGCGTCTACGATGCCGATATTCCCGAATACAATCTGGCGGTGGACTGGTACAACGGCCAGCTGCATGTGCAGGAATACGCACCGCCGAAAACCGTGGATGCGGACAAGGCGGCGAAGCGCCTGGACGACGCACTGGATGCCCTCAAAGCGCTGTTTGAACTGCCGCCGTCGCGCATTCATGTGAAAAGCCGCCAGCGCCAGAAGGGCAACCAGCAGTACCAGAAACTGAACGACCAGAAACGCACGTATATCATCGAAGAAGCGGGCGCGCTGCTGCTGACCAATTTCGACGATTACCTGGATACCGGTCTGTTTCTGGATCACCGGCCTACCCGAATCCGGCTGCAGCAGATGGCGAAGGGCAAGCGTTTTCTGAACCTGTTCTGCTACACCGGGGCTGCCACCGTGCACGCGGCGGTGGGCGGCGCCAAAAAGACCGTGTCGGTGGACATGTCGGCCACCTACCTGCAATGGGCGCGCAGCAATCTCTACCTGAACGGCTTTGCCGAGGCCAGCCACCAGCTGATCCGCAGCGATTGCATGACCTGGCTGCGCAATACCAACGATCAGTTCGACCTGATCTTTGTCGATCCGCCCACCTTCTCCAACTCCAAGCGCATGCAGGGGCATTTCGATGTGCAGGCCGCACACGAAGAGCTGCTGGATCTGGTCATGAAGCGGCTGGAGCCCGGTGGACTGGTGATTTTTTCCAACAATTTCAGGGGATTCAAGCTGGCGGCCGGGCTGGCGGACAAGTATGGCGTGAAGGACATCACCCAGGCCAGCCTGCCGCCGGATTTTGCCCGGGGCAAGCCCATCCACCAGTGCTGGGAGCTGACCCTCAAGCCTTTCGCGGATTGATCCAGGCCGGCGTTTGCGCCTGTGTAATCAGGGGCTTTGCATTTCTCTGCTAGGCTTTCAGGGAGAGTTAATGCCGGTGGAGCAGGGTATGGCAGACGAGGGTGAACTCACCCGCGAACAGATCCGCCAGATCAGCGAATTCATCAATCGGGGGTTGCAGACCTCGCGCGATCGCATGCATGCATTAGGCATGGCCGAGGATGCGTTGCTGGACCCGGACGAAAACCTGGATCGCCAGGTGGTGAAGTTGCGCGCCCTGTATCTTGAGGCCGAAAAAGCAGCCCTGGCATTCGATTCCCGCAGCGAACATTTCTGGCGCATGCTGCAGATGCGCCTGCAGCCCGTTGTGCTGGCCTACAGCACCCATGAAAAATTCATTCAGAACCTGGATCAGGACGCGCTGGAACTGCGCTCCGATCTGCTCATGGAGATCTACCGCGAGCGGCTGGACAATGCGACCCGCTTCCGCCAGATCTTTTTCGAGCTGGATGACCGCGTCAAACAGGAAAGCACCCAGTTGAAAACGGCGGCGCCGGCCACCGCACCAGCACCTGCTCATGGCGAACGCCTGCAAAAGGTGGCCGACGACAGTGCAGCGATTCAGGGCAATGTACTGAAAATGCTGGAGCGTCAACTGCGTGACATGGAAAAGGCCTTCAACAAAAAGCATGAATCGCTGCAGCTGGCAAACGAGGAAATCCTGCAGCTGAAAGACGGCATACAGGAAAAGGACAAGCGTATCGCCAGTCTGGAAAAAACGGTCGCCCAACTGCAGGAAAGCAACGGCACCTTGCGGCTGTCGCTGGATGCCGCCCAGCGTGACAGTGCTGCGGCTGGCAGGAATCAGCCCGCCGCCAAACCGGACGCGCGACCACCGGCCCGCGAGCGTTTACTGGATTCCGACAAAAAGGAATTGCTGGCGCGGCTGGACGCGATGGAGCAGGAGCTGGCCACCACGTCCGACGCTGCCTACAACGCCTTTATGTCGAATTCCGATCTCGGCATTGTGGTGCTGTTCATGCTGTCCAGTTTCCGATGTCAAAGTGAGGAACAGCTGGCTAGCGAGATGGCGCGCTCGATCTCCACCTTTGGTGTCAAGAACGTGGTGGGTGTGCGGTTGGGCAGCGACATGCATTTTGTCGCGTCTTCCGGCGCAGATCTTTCGCTCAAATCCCAGCTGGAATTGAACCGCAGCAAGGGGCCG
>JBMOPR010000858.1:0-5174 GCA_049323075.1 Pseudomonadota bacterium | reverse complement strand
TATGCCCTGATATTATTTCTGTACTGGCTGTCGGGCGGGCGCAATCACGAGTACGTCTGGGCCAACCTGTTTTACGTGAACAATTTTCTGGAGCTGGACCAGATGGCGCTGCAGTGGACCTGGACACTGGCAGTGGAGGAACAATTCTATCTGCTGCTGCCGCTGCTGCTGATCGTCATCGCCCGTATGCCGGGACAGCCGTTCCTGCGGGTGCTGGGGGGATTGCTGGCGCTGTCGTTCGTGGCCCGGCTGGCCGCGTTTTATTTTCTGCCCGACATGTGGAGCAGCGATTACCGCGCCCTGCTCACCGACAAGGAAATCTGCCCGACGTTCTACACCAACATTTACGACAACCTGATCACCCGCTACGGCCCGTTCGTGTGCGGCACCTTCGCGGCCTGCGCCTACTGTTTTCACCGCGAACAACTGACCACCTGGCTGCTGACGCATCGCCGCACGTTTTTCGCCATCAACCTGCTCATGGCCACGCTGACACTGTTCTTCCTGTTCTTTCCGGTGACCAATCAGGTGCTGGAAGGCGGTTCATGGCAACTGCGGACGTATCTGGTCGTGAATCGCACGCTGTTTTCGGCGGGCATTGCCTGGTTCATGCTGACCGTGTTCCTGCAACTGCACAACGGTCACTGGCTGGCGCGGGCGCTGTCCATCCGGCTGTGGCAACCGTTCAGCCAGCTCACCTATTCCATGTATCTGGTGCACATGATCGTGATCATCGGCGTGATGTTCCAGATCAATTACCTCTTCAACCACCAGCTGGCGATCGCGGATGCCACATGGCGTATTTTTGCCACGCTGACCGTCACGGCGACACTGTCGCTGATGATCACCATGCTGATCGGCGTATTGTGCTGGTTGCTGGTGGAGAAGCCGTTCCTGAATCTGCGCGACCGCGCTGCCACCAGCCGCGGCGCCACCACGGCGGCACCCATCCAGCATTCGCTGGGATGACAGCAGGCGCCAGCCAAAAGGTTTGACAGGCGCTGCCGCAACGGCAGCGTCTTCACGCCTGTTTTGTGGGTTCCGACTGCGCCTGCGATTCCCGCACCACATCCTGTTCGATAGCCGGCAATACGAAGGGCTCCACTGCATCCACCAGATGAACCTGGGTGACGGGCATGCGCCGGTTCACCAGCGCGATCACGGCGGCACTGAACGGCTGTCCGTCGGCCTCCGGTTCGGCCTCGTTGCTGAACGGTTTTTCGCTGCGTCCGCGCAGGCGGGCTTTCAGTTGCGCGCGCCGCGGTGGATCGTCCAGGCTGTTGAGACACTCCAGCGCGAACAAGGTCACCATCAGCGGAAATTCCAGCGTTTTCACCAGCTCGGCAACTGTGGCCGGTGCCGGGCCGGCATTGTCCTCGCCGTAAAAATGCCGCAGCAGGTTGTAGCTGTTGTGCAGCCGTTTGAGCTGACGCGGATTGGTCAGGTGAAAATGTTTTACCCAGTGCAGAAAGGCCTGCTTCTGCAGCGTGCTCAGCCCGGGGACCACCAGCGGAGCGGGCTTGTCGGGTGACGGCGCCGGATTGTTGCCGGTGTCGGGCGTGGCCGCAGACGCATTCGATGCTGTTGATGCATTCACCGACGGACGCAACGGGATTACATTGCCCGCGGGAGTGGGCCCGGCATCTGTCATCGGTGCCGAACCGTTTGCCGGCGTGGATTCGCGCGGCGGCGCGGCGTTTGCCTGCTGCACAGGACGGGCATTGCCAGCAGATGCATCTGCACTGGACGTCGGCGCAACCGGCTTTTGCTCCGGCGTCGACAACGCCACGCTGACGTCCCCGGTCTGCTCCTGCCAGATGTGATTGAGGTAGCCTTCGATGGACTTGTCATCGGGCGGGCTCAGCAGAATCGGCAGATGAATGACCTTGGCCAGATAGTCGCGGGCAATGGCGCGGGGATTCTGCAGTTGATGATGTTCCGCCAGATCCTTGTAATGCAGCGCCAGTGCCGCCAGTGCAATGCGCTGGTCCACGGCGATGATCACGGTCACGCGCTTCAGATCCAGCACCAGCCGCACCGCTTCCAGCACTTTCACGATGCCCTCATGGCCGCAGCGATCCAGATCGTCCACCACGAACAGCAGGCGCTTGTCCTTGTGGTGCCGGCGTTGCGATTTCAGTCGCACCCGGCACAGGGTTTCAATATTTTTGCGCATCACCGGAATGGCACCAAGGTGCTCGCCATAGTCGGGAAGTTTCAGATAGGTCAGCAATTCCTTGGCAAAGGGATTGGCCAGCACCGGTTTGAGACGGGTTACGAAATAGTAGATGAAACCCGCCACCCAGATGCCTGTGCCCAGCGTGGCCGCCACGGCATCGCCCGCCGAAGTTGTACCCGATTCAGTCGCCAGGCCAACCAGTGTTTCGCCCACATCGCCCCAGGTGAACGGCAGCACCGCCACCAGCAGCATCAACAGCAGCCAGAGCATGCGCCAGCCATTCAGCGCGATGGCGAACCGGCAGGTGATCAGGACCCGCTTGCACAGCCAGAGAGATTGCGAAAAAAAGCCGTCCCACCACCTCCGCACTTTCGCCGGGAGCGTCGCAGCGGGCGCGACATCACCTTTCGGCCGTGGCATATCGCTCGACAACGCTTTCAGCATTTCCTGGGCGATGCCGGCCTGCAGGTTGTCGGTGTGCTCATAGGCCCAGGCATTGAATTCGGCAAACAGAAACGGCTGCTGCTCCTGCCGCCGCACCAGTTCGTTTTTCAGCAGATGCACCAGGGTGGATTTGCCCACGCCCCAGTCGCCCAGCAGGCCGATGGTCTGGTGACTTTCATTGCCGGGCGCCGTCAGCACGGTGGCCAGAGCCTGCACCAGCTGGCCCCGATTGAGATGGTCCACCTCGCTGATCTGCTCGATGCTGTGGCGGTCGGAGGGGCGGTAGGAAAGTTCCCGTTGCAGCAGTGCGTCCACAACCGCTTTTTCCGGGGCCGATTCAGCGGGAGCAGGCGCTTTGGGTGGAAATTCCTGAAACAGGGTTTCATCCAGCGGAATTTTTCCGGGCACCGCAGACGCGAGCGTTTTCAGATCCGGAATGGCCTTGACCACCTGGGTTTCGTCCCAGGGCTCCTGCGCCACCTTTGCTGACGCCGTAACCGTGGTTGAGGGCGCTGTACCGGACGT
Organism: Pseudomonadota bacterium; assembly: GCA_049323075.1. Classification (GTDB taxonomy): domain Bacteria; phylum Pseudomonadota; class Gammaproteobacteria; order Pseudomonadales; family Ketobacteraceae; genus Ch67. Next base: position 2,026 of record JBMOPR010000858.1, on the reverse strand, counting down.
CGCAGCAGGGCTGTCGAAATACCGATTGAGTGCGGAAAGATCCTGCTGGGCCTCGGGCACCGGGTAACCGCGTTCCAGCAACGCCCGGTAGCGGTCTGCAATTCCCGTTATCAATCGGATATTCAGGGAATCCTGCCGCGATTCGCGTTTGGCCCGCTGCTGCAACTGTTGCGGCAGGCGTTCAAATGCCAGTTCCACAAAACGGGAAGAAGGGGTAAGGCCCAGCCAGAGTGGCGAAGCCTGCACGATGTCCGCGCCCCTGGATTCCCAGTGATCCAGCTCCTGCAAAACGACGGCAGTGGTGTCTTCCCCGGCCAGATGAACAAGAAACGGATGCACCGTCTGTGCGACCCCGATGGCCAGCGCCACCTGCTCCACGGCGGACAAAGCGGGCACAGCGGCTGCCTGCGCAACCTGCGCCGCCACCGCTACCAGGGTGGACCATTTCAGCACTTCCCCCTGCAGCGCCGAACCTTCCCCGCCGGCCAGAAAACCTTGCGCTGCTGCCGCCGCGCGCCGGGCACCGGTCACTGCCTGGGACGGCATCCATTCGCCCGACAAGGCCAGCATGAGGGCACGCCACACGGCCAGCAGGTTGAGCGTCCGCTCCTGCTCCGGCCAGAAATCAAAATCCTCCGGCACCCCCAGCAGGGGAAATGCGCGCATAGCGCAGCGTGCCGCAAACAACGGCAGCGCCTTCAGATTCCGTTCCCCCAACGCTGTCAGCCGGCGTTCCAGCTCTTCCCGTGGAATGAATTCACCGCGCGCCTGCTCCATTGTCCATGCACCTCTCCATGCACGTCTCCGTGCACGCTGACCGGGCGGCGACGTTCCACTCTGCGTCACGCCCGGTTCCGGTTCAATCCTACTGCATCCGTTCCATTATGAGCCGAAACCCTCATTCACACACGACTGCCGGCAGAAGCTCCTCCCGTGTCATCACCGATGCCACCACCCTGTTGCGGCCGGACTGCTTGGCGGCATACAGGTTTTCGTCTGCCACCCGCAGGGCCCGGTCCGGGTCAGTACCGCTGATCTGCACCAGTCCCCCACTCAGGGTGACGTTGAACGTTCCCTGCGTCGCCCGGAATTCCTCTGCCTCCAGCGTGCGCGCCAGGTGTTCCGCCACGGCCCTGGCCTGGGGCAGCGCAGTTTCCGGCAGCAGCACCACGAACTCCTCCCCGCCAAAGCGCGCCGCGATATCGACGTTGCGACGCAGGGTGTTGCGCAGGATGGCCCCCAGCTGCTCCAGCACCCGGTCGCCGGCAGGATGGCCGTGGTTATCGTTGACCTGCTTGAAATGATCCACATCGATCAGCAGCAGACACAGGGATTTATGCCGGCGGGCATGGCGATGCAGTTCCACCTGGAAGCGCTGCATGAACTCGCGACGGTTGGCCAGACCGGTGAGGGAATCGGTGCGCACCAGTTGCTCCAGCAGCTGTTTTTCCCGCTCCATGATATGCGCGAACAGGAAGAACAGCGCCACCATGGGAATCGCGATCATGCAGTACACCACACGCAGCCAGAACGACCACCAGGGCGTAAGCTGATCACCGAGAAATATCGGGGACCGCAGCAGGGGCGCGTAGGGAAAGGCATTGCTCCAGAAGGCTATTTCGCTGAACACGAACAGCACCCCCATGGTGACGAACACAGCCTTGTACACGGGCGGCTTGAACAGCGCGCGGGTCAGGATGAGCATGCCCATGCACAACAGCATCAGCGGCGAATCCTTGTAACCGTAACCCAGGCACAGTGTGATCAGGCCGGCAAATACAGTTACGACGGTGAACAGCGACAACACCGGCAGATCAGCGCCGCAATGCCGATTGACCCAGCTGGCGGCACCAATGCCCAACTGGCACAGGATAACCAGCCCCAGCATGATCTGGGTGAACGGCAGCAGATCACGATTGTAAATTGCACTCCAGGCTGGATCGGTCTGGGCCACCCAGGGAATGGTCAGGAACAGCAGAAACAGCGGCAACGGCAGAATCGACATCACCAGGCAGCCATTGATGTC
>JBMOPR010000857.1:2033-5180 GCA_049323075.1 Pseudomonadota bacterium | reverse complement strand
ATTCACGCTGCAAAAGAGACCCGGCATGAAATATTTCAAACTGCCCGATCTGGGGGAAGGACTGCAGGAAGCGGAGATCGTGCAATGGCACGTCAAGCCCGGCGACAACGTGCAGCTGGACCAGACGCTGATTTCAGTGGAAACCGCCAAGGCCATCGTCGACATCCCTTCGCCACAGGCGGGCATCATTGCCGCCTGTTTCGGCGCGGAGGGCGACCTGGTCCATATCGGTGAACCGCTGCTGGAATTCGCCGGCGAGGAACAGGAAGATACCGGCACCGTAGTCGGTAAGATGGAAACCGCACACCCGTCCACGGACGTGGATCATTTCATTATCGGTAGCGCGCACCGAAGCGGTAGCGGCATTAACCGGGCTACCCCCGCGATTCGAGCACTGGCCAAACGATTGAACGTTGATTTGGGTCAGGTGAGTGGCAGCGGCAACGGCGGACTGATTACCGGCACCGATGTGGAAAAGGCAGCACAACTGACGCAACAACTGGGAGAAGCCAAACCGCTACGCGGCGTACGCCGCTCGATGGCGCGCAACATGGCGCGGGCCCACGCCGAAGTGGTAAAAGTCACCATCAACGATGACGTGGATATTCATCACTGGCCGAAAGGTGAAGACATCACCATGCGGCTGGTGCGCGCGCTGGCCAGAGCCTGCGTGGCAGAACCGCAACTGAATGCCTGGTACGACAACAACGGCGACAGCCTGCGGGTGATCGAAAAAGTGGATCTGGGCATTGCGGTGGACACACCGGACGGCCTGTTCGTGCCAGTGCTGCGCAACATCACTGCGCGCACGGCAGAGGATTTGCGCGACGGGCTGGAACACCTGCGGGCCGACGTGCGGGCCCGCACCATTCCGCCCCAGGAAATGATCGGCGCAACCATCACTCTCTCCAATTACGGCACCATCGCGGGCCGCTACGGCAATCCGGTGGTAGTGCCACCGACTGTGGCAATTCTCGGCGCCGGCCGGGTGTATCAGAGCGTGGTGGCTGTCGGTGACGGTTTTGCGGCGCACCGCATGCTGCCGCTGAGCCTGAGTTTCGATCACCGCGTGGTGACCGGTGGCGAGGCCGCGCGTTTCCTGCGGGCGTTGATGGATGACCTGATTCAATGAGAACCAAAACGTCAGCGTAATTTTTTCGGAGTATCAAACCGCTCCAGCACGGCACACCCCGGCGCCAGCTCGTTCCACTGTTTGATATTCAGCTTCAACTGCAGGATCGCGCAGGTGGGAAAACCCTTCACCTGCCCCGGACACAGGGATTCCGCCAGATCCTCCAGCCCCGGATTGTGGCCAAACAACGCGATATGCTTGCTGGCGGAAAAACTCACCCGCAGAAAATCCAGCAGTGAACCCGAGTCCACTTCGTACACCTGCTCACTGATCACGATTTTTTCCACCGGATAGTGCAGGTGATGCGCAAAAATGCGCGCAGTGGTCAGCGCCCGGGTGGCGAAACTGCTGACCCACTGATCGGGCTGATGTTCATAGGTCGCAAACAGATCGGCCATGCGCGGGCTGTCACGCCAGCCCCGTGCACTCAGGGGCCGCTCGAAATCCTGCAATGCTTCGCTGTCCCAGCTGGATTTGCCGTGGCGGATCAGGGTCAGGCGCTTCATGATAGTTCCAGTTTCCTGCGATAGTTTTTCGACGACAGGGGAAACGCATGCACATACAACGCCCCCGCTTTCTTGACCAGGCGCACCCGTCGCTGGTGAATGCGCCGCAACAGCTGCGGCTGGTTGCCCCAGGCGCTGGCACGCAGATACTGGTCCAGCACATCCAGATCATGCACCTTGCCCAGCATCGAACCCAGTCTGCGCAGCTGTTCCTTCTGACCCGTCAACCAGGGATCCGCCATTTCCACCACTGCCAACTGGTAATAGAAATACTTCACCCGCTTGCGCCACTCGTGCAGTTCATGCGGCTCGCGCCGGCGCAATGCCAAGCGCCCGGTCTTGCGGCAACGGCGGTAAGAACGCGTCAGCGCATCGGTGAGAAACGCCGCATCGTCGCGCTGCAATAGCCGCCACCGGGAACGTACCCACTGCAGGTCCGCGATCAGATTGGCAGGAGACATGTCCTGCGTCACCGAGCGGGTCTGCTCCGTCATCTCGCGGCTGAATTCACGCAACCGGGCCGCCACAGTCCGGTCGCTGGTGCTGGCCACCTGCTCCAGCGTCTCCACCAGCACATGGGCATCGCGCTGCGCAGAAAAAACCCGCGCCACATCCCGCAGGACACTGTTGATGCCGGTCATCACTGTCCGTGCGCCATGGGATGAATACAGGCGTGTCAGGCCCCGCAACTGCTTCATCAGCACCCGCAGGTCATGCACCGCGTCTTCATCCATCTGCGGTAAAGCCAGCAAGGCGATGGACTCATCCAAATAACGATCCGCCAGGATCATGACACTATCGTGAACCGGATTGGTCATCGATAACTCCCCCGTTTCAATGGCCCTATTGTGGCCGCACTGCACGCCTGCTGCAACGCGACGCGCTCAAGGCGCATCATCAATGGGAATCGGCTGCGAAATGCCATAGCCCTGCGCATAATCCACCCCGATCCGGCGCAGCAGTTCCAGGATGGCATCATTCTCGACGAATTCCGCAATGGTCTTCTTGCCCATGACGTGGCCGATGCGGTTAATGGATTCCACCATCGCGTGATCAATGGCATCGGTCTCGATATCCTTGACGAAGGTACCGTCGATTTTCAGGTAATCCACCGGCAGGTTTTTCAGATAGCCGTATGAGGAAAAGCCGCTACCGAAATCGTCCAGCGAGAAACGGCAGCCAATGCCGCGAAACTCATCCATGAAGGCCAGGGTGCTGGAAAGATTGGTGACTGCAATGGTCTCAGTGATTTCGAAACAGATCTTGTCGTGGCCAATGGCGTGCTGCTCAAACTGCTCCCGCAGGAAGGCGGGAAAATCCTCATCCCCCAGCGTGAGGCCCGACAGGTTGACCGAAATCAGACCCCACTGTTCTACCCGCTCCCGGTGCTGCGCCATCCACTGGAACAGATTGCGCACCACCCAGCGGTCGATGAAGGGCATCAGGTTGTAGCGCTCCGCCGCGGGCATGAAGGCACCGGGTGCGACGATATTGCCGTTGTTGCGCATG
>JBMOPR010000857.1:0-2023 GCA_049323075.1 Pseudomonadota bacterium | reverse complement strand
CCGAAACAACACTTCGTAGTGGCGGCCTTCTGTGGATGCCTCCGTGGGCACGATGGGCTGCACATACAGCAGGAACTCGCGTTTTTCCAGCGCTTCGTTGATGCGCGACGCCCACTGCATCTGGCTCTGCTTGGCTGCCAGTTCGGTGTCGCCGGGATCGAATTCATGCACGCGGTTGCGGCCGGCGTCCTTGGCGGCGTAACAGGCGGCGTCCGCCAGACTGAGCAGGGATTTCACCGAATCCATTTTTTCGCTCACCGTCACCAGGCCGATGCTGACGCCCAGGGTGAACATGCGGTTGTCCCACACGAACCGGAAATCCTGGATGGTGGTGCGGATCTTGTTGGCCACATGCACGGCGTTGTCACCGCTGCAACCCTGCAGCAACACACAGAATTCATCACCCCCCATGCGCGCCAGGGTATCGCCAGCACGCATCTGCTGCTGCACATGCAGCGTGATCTGGCGCAGCAGTTCATCGCCGGCAATGTGCCCGCAGGTGTCGTTCACCAGCTTGAACTGGTCCAGATCCATGAACAACAGCGTGTGACGCACACCGTCACGCAAGGTCTGCTGCAACGCCAGCTCCAGCCGGTGCTCGAATTCCCGCCGGTTCACCAGCCCGGTGAGGGGATCGTGCCGCGCCAGGAAATGCAGTTGCTCCTCGCTGCGTTTGCGCTCGGTAATATCCACCACAAAGCCTTCGATCAAGCGCTGCCGGTCCACCCCCGGCTGTACCATCTTGGCCGACAGCGCAAACCAGAACGGCTTGCCGTCCCGGCGCCGGCCCTGGGCTTCAAAGTTGAGGACCTGTCCCTTGCTCAGCACTGCGCGGCGGAATTCATGATATTGCACCGGGTCCATGAACGACTGCGGCCCTTTCTCGGTCACATGATCGATGAAATCCTGCGGCGAGCGATAACCCATGAAATGCGCCATGGACGGATTGGCACTGACGAAACGGCCTTCCATCGTGCACTGGAAAATGCCCTCGATGGCATTGTCGTACAGCGTCTTGAACCGCTCCAGATGCTTGATCGCTTCCTGCTTCGCCGCCAGCTTTTCCCGCTTGTCGATATTGATGCGGTCCGCCAGTGCCAGCGAGAACAGCACCACTTCCAGCGCGGAACCAATCTGCAACGCATGATGAGTCAGGAAATTGATCGGCAACAGCCCGAACTTGGCAGCCGCCATTGCCATCACACCGATAAAATAAAGTGTCCAGCCCAATACGAAATAACGCGCCACTGCCACGCCACGGTAGAACAGGTAGATACCCGTCATCCAGCACAGCAACGACACCGGCACCGCCAGCGCCACCACAATCCGGATCATGACCGCGTACATCGCCGTGAGCGACACTGCCGCACAGGCGATCAGCGCCACCACAAACACCATCAGCACCTTCGACACCACCGGCAGCCGGTGTTTCAGATCCAGGAAAGTGTTGGTGAACATGCTCTGAAACGCAGTGGTGAAGGCGATGCACATCAGGAAACTGATCTCGTGCCAGCCCACGGCTTTCGGCCACAGCATCTGGAACGCAAAGCCGTCCAGCGAGAGCTGGAACATCAGCATGAAAAAGGCGTAGCAGACGTAATACAGGTAACTGGTTTCCTTCACCGCCAGATAGATGAACAGGTTGTACAGCACCATCACCAGCACCAGTCCGGCATACATGCCTTTTACCGCCAGAATGGGCTGCTCCTTGGTCCAGAACGCATCTTCGCGCCAGAGTGTCAGGGGTATTTCCAGCGTGCCACCACCGGCCACCCGCACATAGACATCCACATTGGGGGGGCTGTCGGCAGGCATCGGGATCAGGAAATTGCGGTGCTGCAGCGGGCGGGCGGAAAATTCCTGGCGGTCACCGGTGTGGAAGCGGCTGATCACCCGGTCACCGGACAGAATATAAACCTGCACGTCGTCCAGCAGGGGATAGTTGATTTCCAGCAGCCAGCGCGCGGGCTCCAGCAGGTTGGCGATCCGGAAGCGCAACCAGTATGCCGAACGGGAATAGCCG
>JBMOPR010000856.1:0-5191 GCA_049323075.1 Pseudomonadota bacterium | reverse complement strand
CGACTACAGCGTACCGGCACTGAACGGGTTCACCAGCCAGATGGCCCAGGGCAACCGCTTCGATCCGTTGCTGCCCTGACCAGCTGCGGGTTTGCAGAACGGTCAGCCGGCGGCCCAGTAGCGCACGGTGCCCTGCACATAGCTGCGGGCAGGGGCCAGCTGCAAACCCATGCGCCGGGCCAGCGCCAGGGCCGGACCCGTGTCGTAGCGGGCGGAATCAATGAAATTCAGCGATTCCGCCGCCATGTCCCAACGCTTGCCGAGTCCGGCATTCAGAATGAATTTCATCAGGCCCAGCGGAATCTGCATCCGCGGTGCAGTCACGCCTACGGCATCGGCCAGCCAGCGCACCAGTTCCGGCAATGCCGGGGTGGCGTCATCCAGCACCCAGTATTCCTGCCCGATGGCGTCCGGCTGCTCCAGTACGCCCGCCAGAAACCGCGCCAGATAATCCACCGGGATCAGTGGCAGCCAGTCCGCGCGCTTGCCTGGAATGGCGGTGAGGCGCCCCTTCTGCAGCGCGTCCACCAGCTTGAGCAGGCCGATATCCTGGGTGATTTCGCCGGTGGCGCTATCACCCACCACGGTGGACGGATGCACCAGGGTCCAGGGAATAGCGCGTCGGGCCAGGGCCTGTTTCAGCACCACGTAACCTTCCAGTTTCGACGCCTCATAGGCGCCGTGACGCCGGTAAACGCCCTGCCAGTTCCGGCCCTGTTCCAATTGCGCCAGCGTGCCCTGCAGGCGCGGGTTGCCCACCATGTAGCCGCCCACCCACACCAGCCGCTGCAGGCCCGCATTGGCGTCCACCAGCTCCAGCAGGGTTTGCAGCGATTCCACGTTGGCCCGCCGGGCCAGCTGCGCGTCCAGATTCCAGGCGAAGCGGCTGGCCAGGTGGAAAATGGCATCCACCTGCTGCAGACGGGCACGGTCGTCCGGTGCCAGCCCCCAGCCGTCGGCTTCCAGATCACCCTGAACTGATTGCAGACGGGCGGAATCGCCGCCCCGGGCGTCCAGCCAGCGCGCCAGTTCCCCCTGCTGTGTCTGCGGCCGGCGCAGCAGCGCCAGGACGTGGTGGCCCTGGGCAGTCAGTTCCCGCAGCAGCCAGCGCCCGATGAATCCGGTGGCGCCGGTGACCAGAACAGTTTGCGGCCTGGCAGCCGCCGGGTGGTGGGCAGATGTATTCAGCGTTGTCGGTTGCATAAGGCTATCTCCAGAGTAGTTTTGAACTTTAAAAGTAGACCGGTCTATATATTTTTTAATAATCAAAAAAGCCCTTTCAGATCAGGGCTTTTGCCGCCTGCAGCGCCTGCTGCAGTGGAACCAGCGAGCGTTTTCCCCGGGCCAGCACCAGCGCCCCTTCCAGCAAGGCCAGCAGCGCACCGGCCAGCATGTCGGCCCGATCCGGCGGCTGACCGTCCGCCTGCAGTTTGTGGCTGAACTGCTGTTGCCAGTCCTGGTAAATGCGTTCGCTGCAGGCCTGAATCCCGGGAAACTCGCCGGCCGCCTCCAGGGTCAGGGTGGCAATGGGGCAGCCCTTGCGAAAATCCGATCCTGTCAGCGCATCCATGAAAAACCGCCACAGGGTATCCAGCGCATCCGCCAAGCGGGGGCTGGCCGCCAGCAGCAGTGCCAGCATGTCACTCAGCTGGCGCCCGGAGGTTTCCATCGCCGCAATGGCAATCGACTCCTTGCCGTCCGGAAAATGAAAATACAGCGACCCCTTGGGGGCGCCACTTTCGTGGATGATCTGGTTCAGCCCGGTGGCATGAAAGCCCTGGGCCTGCATCAATGAAGCAGCAGCGTCGATGATGCGCTGGCGGGTCGCTTCGCCTTTCTGGGCCATGATCGTTGTCTTCCTGGTGAGCCGTATTTTTAATAATATATCGACCGGTCTATTTATTCAATCTAAACGCTTGCTCAATCTTTCACCCGACCTTTCACCTGGTCCCGCTTGCCGCCCAAAACCTGTTCAGGGATAATCATTAGACTGTACATTCCAGAACCGAGTAAGATCCATCTTTATGGCCCGCCCTTGCGAATTTGACGAAGACGATGTGCTTGACCGCGCCATGCAGACCTTCTGGCTGCACGGTTACGACGGCACCAGCCTGGAAGACCTGCTGGCCGCCACCGGCATCGCCCGGCAAAGCCTGTACAACCGCTTTGGCGACAAGCGCGCCCTGTTCATCAAGGCCCTGCGCCGTTATCACACCAGTGGCGGCGACAAGCTCAAGCCCCTGTTCGACCAGGTGCGGCCGGTGCAGACTGCCTTCCGCCAGCTGTTCGAAACCGCCAGCAGCGAGGATGACGACGCCAAGCGCATGGGCTGCTTCATGATCAATGCAGCCATGGAAATGGCCCGCCACGACGTGGAAATCGCCGATATCGTCACCCGCAACCAGCGTGCGTTCGAGGATCTGTTCGTCGCCGCGCTGGAAGCCGGCAAGGCCCGGGGCGAACTGCCGGCAGACTACAACTGCCGCGCCAACGGTCGCTTCCTGGTGGGCGCCTTCTTCGGCCTGAAAGTACTGGCCAAGAGCGACCCCAGCTCCCCCATCCTCGGCGACATGGTCAAGGTTACCCTCAACGTACTGCCCGCCTGACAAGCCCCCATTGCACCCTGTCCTTTGCCGTGGTAAGTTTTAGATCGTTCAGTCTATAACGATGAACCAACCCCCTGCTGCCCAGCACGTCTGCTGAATGGCACTGTCAGTCCACAAGGAGATGTTATGAAACTGTACTACTCACCGGGCGCCTGCTCCCTGTCCCCTCATATCGTCGCACTGGAAGCGGATCTGCCGCTGCAACTGGAAAAAACCGATCTCGCCAAGAAGACCACCGCCTCGGGCGAGGACTTCCTGAAAGTGAATGCCAAGGGTTACGTGCCGGCCCTGAAACTGGACGACGGCAGCGTGCTCACCGAAGGCCCCGCCATCGTGCAGTATCTGGCGGACAAGGCGCCGGCCAGCAAGCTGATCCCCGCCGCAGGCACCCTGGAACGCTACCGCGTGCTGGAGTGGCTGAACTTCATTTCCACCGAACTGCACAAAACCTTCTCGCCGCTGTTCAACCCCACCACCACCGACGCGCGCAAGCAGGAAGTGCGAGAGTACCTGGCCAAGCGCTTCACTACCGTCGAGCAGCAGCTGGCAAAAACCCCGTTCATCACCGGCGACAGCTTCACTGTGGCAGACGCCTACCTGTTCACCGTGCTGGGCTGGGGCAAATACGTGAACGTGGAACTGCCCAAGCCGCTGCAGGAATACCTGGGCCGCGTATTCCAGCGTCCCGCCGTGCAGCAGGCACTGAAGGAAGAAGGCCTGATCTGATCCGGTTTTCTGCTGCAACCGCGCCTCCGGGCACCACCGCCCGGAGGCGTTCCTTCAACGCATTCGCTTTAATTTCACCGCCGTTCAGCGCATTTTCACCGGCATTTACAAACCCTTGATCTGGGCTAACGTCCGCGCGCCACCTTTCTGCTAGAAATGTTTACTCACGTCAGGAAGGACTGGACCCGCCCATGAGCGCAAAACACGCCACCCCCACCGTCGTCAGCATCAGCCTGGGATCGAGCCGCGACGACTACGACCTCTCCACCCGCTTTCTGGACCAGGATCTGCACGTGGTGCGGCTGGGCACGGACGGCGACATCGCCCAGGCCGAAGCACTGGTCACCCAGTGGCAGAACAAGGCCGCCGCCATCGCGCTGGAAGGCCTGCGCGATCGCCAGCGGGTGGGTGCCTTCCAGTTACAGCAGCGACTGGACCAGCGTCTGCGCCACCGCGCCCGTCATCGCCCCGTGACCAGCGGCACGGAACTGCGCGACATCCTGCAGGAATGGGCCATCCGTCATCTGCAGAACGAACAGAAAGGTTTTTTCAACAACGCCAACGTACTGGTGTTCAGCGGCGCGCAACATTACCGCTCCGCCCGCGTACTGGCGGAATTCACCGACAACCTGCGCTTCGCCGATCCGGTGCTGCAGCTGGGCATCCCGAAGTTCCTCAACTCACTGCAGGCGCTCGAGCTGTACACCACCGGCAGCCATCAGGTACTGCGCTGGGCGCCGCCGCAGGTGCTGTCGCCGTCGCTGGCGCCGGTGCAGGAATGGAATCACTTCATCCTGCGCAAGGCGTTGCACAAGGCTGACGTGGTGATCGCCCACTTCGATCAGCTCGATGCATTCGGGCTGGAAGAACTGGCGGGCAAAACCCTGATCACTTCCGCCATTTCGGAAGAGCGTCTGAAAAGCCTGCGCGACCGGGGCGTGTACACGGTGATCGACTACACGCCGCAACCGTTCCAGCACACCGTCGGTATTGCGGTACTGCAGGCCATGATGCTGGCCGCGCTGGAGAAGAAAAACAGCGATCTCACCGAAGACGACTACCTCGACATCATCACCCGCCTGGAACTGCAACCGCGTGTGCTGTATCCGCGCGGTTTCAAACGCCTGAGCCGGTTTGCCTTCGTCATCCATCCGCTGTCGCAGCAGTATTTCCGCAACGCCAAGCCCATCGATCTGGTGGCGAATATCGCACCCAAGCCGGTGATGAACACGCTGGAAAAAATCATCGCCTACTCGCCACCGTTCGTGTATTCGCGTGTCAGCGGCATTCAATCCCCCACCGGCGCGGAAGCGGAAGGCTGGCTCATTACCGTGGGCGGCACGCCGAAGGAAATCATGCGTCACGGTCCGGAGTTCACCTACCGCCGTCTGCTCGCTGCTGCGGACCTGGCGAAAAAACTGGGCGCACAGATCATGGGGCTGGGCGCCTTCACCAAAGTGGTGGGCGACGCCGGCGTCACGGTCGCCAAGCGCGCCCCGCTGCCGATCACCACCGGCAACAGCTACAGCGCGTCCGGTGCATTGTGGGCGGCGCATGATGCGGTGAAAAAACTCGGCCTGGTGCAGGTCGGCCCCAGCGGGAAGATGGCAGGCAAGTCAATGGTGGTGGGCGCAACCGGGGCCATCGGTTCTGTCTGCGCGCGGCTGCTGGCAAAAGCCGTGGACGATCTCTATCTGGTGTCACCGGAAGCCGGCAAGCTGCTGGCACTGAAGGAAGACATCGAGCACGAAACTCCCAATGCCCGCGTCCATGTGATGGCGCACGCGGACAAATGCCTGGGCGAGATGGACATGATCGTCACCGCCACCTCCGGCGCCGGCAAACGCATCCTCGACATC
>JBMOPR010000855.1:0-5191 GCA_049323075.1 Pseudomonadota bacterium | reverse complement strand
CAGTTGCTCCATGGCCAGACGCAGGCGGGCCCAGGGTTGCTCGGCGGTAGAAGCACCCCAGGCGGCCGGGTGCAGCCGGATCAGCAGTTTCAGCAGGCCGGTGGCGGCATGATCGGGCAGCAGCTGGTCCAGCCGGTGGCGGGCGAAGACGGTCCAGATGGTGAGCAGGCGGGCGAGGCGTTTCAAGGTTTCACTTCTTCTTGGGCAGGGCGGTTTGCTACGCGGTCTTGCAGTTGGCGGATGCGCGCTTCCAGCCGGTCGGTGTCTTCCCGCAGTGCTTCCACGTCATCGCGGAAGCGGGCGTGCTGGCGCGGTGTGATCACCACATTGCGTTCTTCCGCCAGAAAATTGCGCGATTGCTGCAGCAGGGTTTTGCCGGCGCGACCCAGCCAGTCCAGGCCGGTGCGGGCGATTTCGGTGATCTGGTGTGCCGCCAGGTCGCCGATCAGGTCCCCCAGGGCGCTTTCCAGATCGATATCCAGATCCTTCAGCACTTTCACGAACTGCTGCGCCAGCTGCTGGTCGCCCTCGATTTCGATACCGCCGCGCATCAGGGCAGCGGGGGTGGTGTCGTCCTGGCGCAGTTGCCGCAGCAGGGCCACGGCGGGGCCACGGATGCTGACGTCGGCGCTGCCTTCCCAGTGGCTCTGGAACAGCAGGCCCTTGCGGGTAACGCTGATCAGCAGGGGAAACGCGGGGCGCTGCAGTTCGATGCCGAAGGATTTACCCTGCATCTTCTGCAATTGCAGGCGGGTCAGCGGCGCATAGTGCAGGGCGCGGTTGGCCATGCGCTCCAGTTGCTCGGTGACCAGCGTGGGCAGCAGGGACTGGCGATGGGCATCCATGGTCAGTATTTGAAACCGCGGTGCAGGGCGACGATGCCGCCGGTAAGATTGTGGTAATCCACCCGGTCCAGGCCGGCCTTGCGCATCATGTGTTTCAGGGTGTTCTGGTCCGGGTGCATGCGGATCGATTCCGCCAGGTAGCGGTAGCTGTCGGCGTCGTTGGCCACCAGTTTGCCGATGACCGGCAGGACGCTGAAGGAATAGCGGTCGTACACTTTTTCCAGCCCCGGATTCACCGGTTTGGAAAATTCCAGCACCAGCAGACGGCCGCCGGGCTTGAGCACGCGGGTCATGGATTCCAGCGCTTTCTGCTTGTCTGTGACATTGCGCAGGCCGAAAGCGATGGTGATGCAGTCGAAGGTGTTGTCGGCAAAGGGCAGGTTTTCCGCGTTGGCCTGCACGTATTCGATATTGCTGGCGTAGCCGTGGTCCAGCAGCTTGTCGCGGCCCACGTTGAGCATCGAGGAATTGATGTCGGCCAGGAACACCTTGCCGGTGTCGCCCACGATGCGGGAGAACTTCATGGTGAGGTCGCCGGTGCCGCCTGCCAGGTCGAGGATGGTCTGGCCCGGACGGGCGCCGCTCATCTCGATGGTGTAGCGCTTCCACAGGCGGTGGATGCCCATGGACATGAGGTCGTTCATGACATCGTATTTCTGGGCGACAGAGTGGAAGACCTGCCCCACATGCCGGGATTTTTCCGCGATGGGTACGGTTTTGAAGCCGAAATGGGTGGTTTTGTCGTCAGACATCGGGGGCGCCTCCAAATGCGGCTGGTATCTTGGCGGATTCAGGGGGCGGACGCAAGCCGGCGGGCTGCCCACAAGACAGCCATCCAGAGAGGTGTCGCCAGAGCTGCTAGACTTCCACTGTTTCCTTTATAAATGATCACCATAAACCGCGACCCGAACCGCAACCCGAACCGCAACATCGGACGACCGCCATGCGCTGGACCCTTTCCCGCAAACTGATTCTTTTAACCGCCCTGCCCCTGGCGCTGGTGTTCTATTTTGCCGTTACGGACCTGGCGGCCCGCTGGGCCCACCTGCAGGAGCACCGGTCCCTGCTGCGGCTGGCAGAAGTGGTGTCTGCACTGGAACAGCTGACTCACCAGCACGCGCTGGAGCGGGGCCTGAGCGCCGGTTTTCTGGGCAGCCAGGGCGCCCGGCTGGGCAGTGAATTGCGCCAGCAGCGGCAGCAGTCCGATGCGGCGGAGCAGGCTTTGCAGCAGTTGGGCAATGCCCGCGAGGGCAAGATGTCGTCACTCGCCCGGCAGGCACTGGACGATGTGATGGAGGGGCTGAGGCGCAAGGCCGAGGTCCGATCCGCTGTCGATGGTCTGCGGGGCAACGGCGTGTTTGCCTACTATTCCGATCTGAATGAACGGGCGCTGGACGCCCAGGATCTGCTGCAGATGGAAGTGTCCAGTCCGGAGACCCGGCGCCAGTTGCAGCTGCGCCTGTTCCTGGGCTTGATCAAGGAGCGCGCCGGACAGGAGCGCGGTGTGGTGAACGGCGTGCTGGCGGCGGGGAAAGCCACCGGGGTCCAGTTTGCCAGCATCCAGAGCTATATCCATGAGCAGGAGCGGCTGGAGCGCATGCTGGCGCGGCTCGCGGACCCTGGTTTTCTGGAGCGGTACCGTGCCGTTACCGGGGACAGCAGTCTGAGCGGCTTCTATGACACCCGGCGCCGCTTGCAGCAGCAGGAGTCGCAGCTCGACGCGATCCAGGGGCCGACCCCGGCGATGTGGTTTGAAGTGGCGTCCCGGCGAATCGCGGCCCTGGCCGGGCTGGTGGTGGATCTGGACCAGCAGATGCGGACGGAATTGCAGGCGGAAACTGCTGCTGCCCGCACCGAATTGTGGGCCGAGGCCATCGGCCTGGTAGTGGTGCTGGCGCTGGTGGCCTGGACCACCCGCTGGATCGGCGCCGGCATCCTGCACCGGGTGGAGCGGGTGGAAAGTGCGTTGCTGCAGGCGGAAAAGGAGGGCCGTCTGAATCAGACCCTGGAGGACGACAGCGATGACGAGATCAGCATCATCGCCCGCTCGCTCAACCGCTTTTTCGCCAGCATCGCCGGCATCATCGGCCATATCGTGCGGGTGACCCTGGGCCTGAACCAGCGCGCCCAGGACTTCCGCCAGCTCACCGGGGACAATCTGCAGGCTCTGCACCGGCAGCAACTGGAAACCCAGCAGATCGCGTCTGCCATCACCGAGATGGCCGCCAGCATTCAGGAGGTCGCCCGCTCCGCCCAGGAAGCCACCAGCCTCACCCATCTGGCGGGCGACAGCACCCAGACCGGGCAGGACAAGGCCAACGCAACCCACCACGCGGTGGCGCAGCTGACTCACGAACTGGAAAACGCGGCCCGCCAGGTGGGGGAGGTGGCGCAGCAATCGCAAAAGATCGGCGGCATTCTGGATACCATCCGCGGCATCGCCGAGCAGACCAACCTGCTGGCACTGAACGCAGCGATCGAAGCCGCCCGCGCCGGTGAGCAGGGCCGTGGCTTTGCGGTGGTGGCGGACGAAGTGCGGTCGCTGGCGCAGCGCACACAGGAATCCACCGCCGAAATCCAGCGCATGATCCAGCAATTGCAGACCGGCAGCGATGCCGTGCGCAGCAGCATGGACACCAGCCGGCAGCACGCCGAGCGCTGCAACGAACTGGCGGAGGAATCCGGCGCCGTGCTGGGCCAGATCGGCACGCTGGTGCATCAGGTGGTGGAACACATGAACCAGATCGCGGTGGCGGCCCAGGAGCAGTCCACCGTCGCCACCCAGATCGACCAGAACACCCAGCAGATCGCCCTCAGTGCCGACACCAGCCTGAAAAGTGCCGAGCAGGTACAGAAGGGTTCGATCCAGATCCAGGAACAGGCGGCGGAGCTGCAGCAGCTGGTGGTCCGCTTCGATGTGGCACGCTGACCCGCTGCTGCGGGCGCTCCGTTACGGGGCGCAACAAATCCGCAACAGACAATATTCGGGCATTCTTTATAGTCGCTCCAGGCACACTGTTACGTGAACGCCAACAACAAACACCGACCGACATTTTTTAACATTATAAAAATCAGAGCCGGGGTCAGCATGATTGGGGAACTGTTGGGCACTGTCAGTACGCTGTGGGAAGGAGGGGAGCGCTACGTATCCGCCACCAAGGTGGGCTGGGAGATCGAGCGTTTTTACCGCCATTACCGTCAGCAGGCACTGGCGCTGGAACCGCTGGAGCAGCGTCGCCTGCTGGCCCAGACCCACTACAAGGGCGCGGTGAAGCTGGCCAAGCTGTTTCATGACAACGGCGCCATCTGGGTCAAGTTCGGCCAGTTCCTCAGTTCCCGCACCGACATCCTGCCCATGCAATACATTTCCGAACTGGAAAAACTGCAGGACGACGCCAAGCCCGCCGCCTTCCGCGCCATCGAAACCGTACTGGTTGAAGAGTGGGGCCGTGACTGGCGCAAACGCTTCGCCCGCTTTGATGATATGCCGGTGGCCGCCGCGTCGGTGGCGCAGGTTCACCGCGCCGTGCTGCACACGGGTGAGAACGTGGCGGTGAAAGTGCAATTGCCCCATGCCCGTCGTCTGTTCAAACAGGATTCCGCGGTGTTCAAGGCGCTGGCCACCGTCGGCGCGCCGATGATTTCCCATTTCGACCTGAAACAGGTGATCGACCAGATCGTCGACATGACCCTGCGGGAACTGGATTTCCTGCAGGAGGAAGCCAACCACAAGAAATTCGATTCCCATCCCCACAGCCCTCTGATCCATGTGCCGCATCTGTACGAGGACATGAGCAGTGACCGTGTGCTGGTGACGGAGTGGATCGACGGTGTGCGCCTGACCGATTACCTGAACCGCAATCCCGCCAAAGCCGAACTGTTGCTGCGGGAATTGCTGTCGAGCTATGTGCAGCAGATCACGGCGTTCGGCGTGTATCACGCTGATCCGCATCCGGGTAATTTTCTGGTGATGAACGATGGTCGCGTGGCGGTGCTGGATTACGGCGCCATCGGCGAACTGACGCAGGAAGAAACCCGCAATTACGCGCTGTTGCTGCAGGTGCTGTTCGGCAAGATCCAGAGCCCGCTGCCACTGGGCGAGCTGTTCCGCCGCGCCGGTTTTATCGCGCGCGATCAGCAGGTGTTTGAAGAGGTGGCGGAGCTGGTGTTGAAGGAGGCGCTGCGCAAATCCGGTTCCACCGACATCCTGGGCATTGCCCTGAACCGGATGCGGGATCTGAAAGTGCAGATTCCGGATTCGTTTGTGTCGGTGGCGCGGGTGGTGCTGACATTTGGCGGGTTGTTGAAGACGTATGGGGTGAGTGTCTGATCTGATCCTGTCAGCG
>JBMOPR010000854.1:0-5192 GCA_049323075.1 Pseudomonadota bacterium | reverse complement strand
GTTGCAGGGTCTGAGTGTGTTTCCCGCCAATCATCCGTTGCACACTGGCATGAGTTTCGGGCCGTCGTCAGTTCCCGCAGCCGAAAATGCCTTTCGCAATTGCGACTGCATGCTGGCGATCGGCACCCGCTTCGGCGAAATCGCCACCGGCAGTTTCGGCGTGAAGGTGACCGACAACCTGATTCACATCGATATCAATCCGCGCGTGTTTCACGCCAATTATCCGGCCAAAGTGGCGCTGGAGGGGGATGCGGCCCAGGTGCTGGAGCTGGTGTGGGATGCAATGCAAAAACTGCCGGAGCCGGTGAACGAACGCAACAATATCCGCGAACAGATCCTCAAGGACAAGGAAGCCTACACCCAGGTCTGGCTGCAGCACGACAGCGGCGACCGGGTGAATCCGCTGCATTTTTTCCGCAGCCTGCGCAAGGCGCTGGACGATGAAGACTTCGTGGTGGTGGACGATGGCAACCACACCTTCCTGACGGCCGAACTGATGCCGATCCACCGCAGCAAGCACATGATTTCCCCAACCGATTTCAACTGCATGGGGTACGCCGTGCCGGCGGTGATCGGCACCAAGCTGGCGAACCCCGACAAACAGGTGGTGGGCATCATCGGCGATGGCGCCTTCACCATGACCTGCATGGAAATCCTCACCGCCACCAATCTGAAACTGGGTTCGGTATTTTTCGTGTTTCACGATGGTGAGCTGTCGCAGATTTCCCAGGCCCAGGAAATTCCTTACAACCGTAAAACCTGCACGGTGCTGAACGGGCTGGACGTGTCCGGCGTGGCGCGGGCCACTGGTGCGCGTTTCCTGGCACTGGAGCGCAATATCGATTGTGATGACGTGGTGACCAAGGCGCTGCAGATGGCCCGGGACAATGTGCCGGTGATCGTGGATGTGAAGATCGACTATTCCAAACGGACCCGTTTCACCGAGGGCATTGTCGGCACCAACCTGAAGCGGTTCAACCTGGGCACCAAGGCGCGTTTTATCGGCCGGGCACTGATTCGGCGGGTTACGGGTTAAGCGTGGCTGGCTGATTCCCGGGCAACAGCGTTAAGTTCCTGGTATTGGTGTCAAAAACGGGCTGTGGATGATCCGGCGTTGTCCTGTGTCATGATGGTTTGGCCAAAGCAGATATACTTTGATAGATATAGCCGCGCCCGAGGACAAGCTGTCATGGACTTTTCGACCCGTTACTGTGGACTGAATCTGAAAAACCCGCTGATTGCTTCGGCGTCGCCACTGACGGCGGAACTGGCGTCAGCTCAGCAGCTGGAAGCGGCGGGGGTTGGCGCCCTGATCCTGCCCTCACTGTTCGAAGAAGCGGTTAAGGCCGATCCAAAGCAGTTGCCCAGCTATCTGGATCGCATCCGCCGCTACAAGGACGCGTTGTCGATTCCGGTAATCGGCAGCCTCAACGGGATTACCGAGGGCGGCTGGCTGGAACAGGCGGCCAAGCTGGAACAAAGCGGCTGCGACGCGCTGGAACTAAACATCTACTACATTGCCGCCAGCGTGCGGGAAAGCAGTGACAATATCGAGCGTCGCTATATCGATCTGGTGTACAAGCTGCGGTCACACATTGGCATTCCTGTGTCGGTGAAACTTACCCACCAGTTTTCCTCCATCGCCCATCTGGTGAAGCGGCTGGAAGATACCGGCATCGACGGCGTGGTGCTGTTCAACCGTTTCTACCTGCCTGACATCGATCTGGATACCCTCACCATCAATCCCACCCTGCATCTGAGCACGTCAGACGAAGCCCTGCTGCGGATTCGCTGGATCGCGATCCTGCGGGAACAGGTGAAGCTGTCGCTGGCGGCGACCGGCGGTTTTCACGAGCCGGCTGATATTCTGAAAGCATTGCTGGTGGGGGCCGACGCGGTGCAGTTGTGCAGCGTGCTGTTCCAGCGTGGCACTGATGAAGTAGGCCGACTGCTGCGCGGCATGGAAGAATGGATGCAGAGCAAGGGCTATGTGTCGGTGGACAACGTGCGTGGCAAACTGAGCTACGGCCATCTGGCTGATCCGTCCGCATATGAACGGTCCAACTACATCAGCGTGATCGAGCGCAACAGCTGAGTTGCGCCCGAGCGCTGAATACCCCGGTTATTTCAGGGTTCCCGCCAGTTCCTCCAGCAGCAATACCCGCGCGATGCGATCCTGCAGATTGGCGGGATTCGTCAGTTTCACCCGTTCCAGATACGGCAGGAATTTCGGGTCCACCGGCCCGTTGCCGTTGCGCACTGCCTTGAGTGCCGCCCGAGCCAGCACGGATTTGCTGGTGGTGCGGGCCTTTACCGCTTTCAGGCAGCGGGCGATTACCAGTTCATCCATGGTGAAGTCGGTACCGCAGGGGAAGGTCGGGAACAGACCCTGGTCGCGGAATGGCTGGATGATCTGCTCCAGCCGCTCTGGCGTGTTGTGGCGGTAGATTTCGGGTATTGAATAGGTGGCTGGCAGTTTGCCCATCTGGATCGCTTTTTTCATCAGTTCCGGCTGAAAGCGCGAATCGGCGATATTGAGCATGGCACTCACTACATCGCGATCCGATTTTCCGCGCACATCAGCGATGCCGTATTCAGTGACGTAAATATCACGCAGGTGACGGGGAATGGTGGTATGGCCGTAATTCCACACCACGTTGGACTGGGTGTGCGTATCCTTCACCCGCGTACTTTTCAGCATCAGGATCGAACGGCCGCCTTCCAGTTCATGGGCCTGCGCCACGAAATTGTACTGGCCGCCCACGCCGCTCACCACCTTGCCGTTGTCCAGTCCGTCGGACGTGGCACCGCCCAGCATGTGCGCCAGGAAAACCGTGTTCATGAAGCGCGATTTCTGCCGTTGCAATCGCTTTACCTGTTCACTTCCATACAGCTGGTTGACGTAGCTGATGTTGGTCATGTTGATGGATTCCAGCGTCGCGTCGTCGAATTGCTTCAGGCCTTCGTAGAATGATTTCGGGCCCAGGAAGAATCCGCCATGCATGATGCGACCGTGCTTCAGCTGCTGGCCCAGGCAGGCCTGCGCGAGGGCCTTGCGATTGGCATCGTCGCGCAAATCGATCGAGAAACGCTGACCTTCCGGTGTCACCAACACGTGCTGTTCCAGCTGCAGCGTTGCCGGCAGAATGCCGAAATACTGCATGAATTCCAGATCCTTCCGGCTCAGGTGGCTGTGGATGACGCCTTCCTGCCACAGCATGTCCAGCGTATCCGGCTGCAGCTTTTCCTGCAGCTTGCCTTCATTCAGCAGCCGCTGCAGGCCTTCATGTTCATACACTTTGCGGCGCAGGATGCCGGACTTGATCAGGAAGTAAAACCCACCCACGAACATTTCGCTGTTGCCGTACAGGCCGGTGGCGAATGGCTCGAGTCCGCCCTCACGCTTGATGAGGTCACCGCATTTCGCTTCGATGCCCAGATTGTGCAGGATGCCCCGGTACGCCGTGTTGTTGTTCTGGCGCATCTCGCAGGCGTGGACGATCGCGTCGCCCAGCGAACCAATGCCGATCTGCAGCGTACCGCCATCGGCGATCAGTGCGCTGGCGTGCAGTCCGATCATGTAGTCGACGGTGCTGACCGGCATGTTGGGCGGGCCGAACAGGGTGGAGTGATAGCGGGGATTGCTGATGATGATATCGAAATAGTCTGCATTAACCTGCGCGTCGTTGACCATGAACGGCAGGTTGTCATTGACCTGACCAATGATCAGGGCGGGCGCCCCTTCCTGTTGCCGTTTCCGCACGGTGGGCACGATGTCACGGGTGGTTTCCGGATTGCAGCTCAGGCTGAATTGATCGACACCATCGCGTACCCGGTGCGCGATCATCTGCGCCAGCACGTTGACACCGCGGGCCAGGATATCGCGCGGTGCATGGGTGTAGTTGGTGCAGATGTAATTCTGTTGGGCCAGATTGTTGTCCAGCAGGGATCCAGACTTGAAAAAGAACTCATGGATTTCCACATTGGCAGGCACCGCACCCTTGCGCAGATCGCGCATGTAATCCAGGCCGGGGTAGTTGCCAAAAACGCGCTCGAAGAAGGGCTCCATAAAATTGCGCTGCACGCCACTGCCGGCGGGTGGCACTTCCAGCGACAGTGCCGTGAGAATGGTCAGCCGCAGGGAGGGATTTGATTTCACCCGGGCATACAATGCATTGATGAATTCCGGTGGTTTCCCCAACCCCAGCGGCAAGCCGAGCCGGATGTCGGACCCCACGGTTTCAATGATCAGATCGACACAGCGTTCGACGGAATCGACGAAAACAGGACTTTTCTTCATGCATGCAAATTCCCTGGCAATGATCGGTTGATCATGTCAGGAAACGGTCGTGGACAAAATGATCGGGATCATTTTTTTCGTGCCGGTGTGGCGGCCTATTGCACCAGCAGCGGGGCGATGGTGATATTGCGTGCGTCTTCGCTGCTCACCGGGCGCTGGAACAGATGGCCCTGCATGGTGAAACAGCCCAGGTGGGTGAGGTAGTTCTTCTGGGCCAGGGTTTCCACCCCTTCAGCCACCAGATTCAGGTTCAGGCCGTTGGCCATGGCCGCGATGGCGTTGACGATACAGGCATCGCCGCTCTTGGTGTCGTCGCCGATATGGCGGATGAAGGACTGGTCCAGCTTGATGGTATTGATGGGCAGCTGGTGCAGGCAGCTGAGCGACGAAAAACCGGTGCCGAAATTGTCCACGGCAATGGAAAAGCCCAGCCGGGTCAGCCGACGCAGCTTGGCGGCAATGCTGGTCTGGTCGCGGATCAGCAGCTGCTCGGTGATTTCGATCTCGATCTGGTTGGGCGACACATTGTATTTCTGCATGGCGCACATCAGCATGTTCTCGAAATCCGGATGCTCAACCTGCAACGGGTTGAAGTTGATGGCGATTTTCAGGATCGGGTTCTGCCATTGCTGCAGATCCTCGCACACGCGGTTCACCACCCAGGTGCCCATGTCGATGAGCTGGCCGGTTTCCTCGGCAATTTTCAGGAAATCATTCGGCATCACCAGTCCCCGTTGCGGGTGATTCCAGCGCAGATAGGCTTCCAGCGCATAAACGTTGCCGGTACTGACATTGATGATCGGCTGATATTCCAGAAACAGTTGCTGTTGCTCCAGGCAACCGCGCAGATCGCGCTCGATCGACAGTTTGTCCGCGAATGCCTGGTTCATCT
>JBMOPR010000853.1:0-5223 GCA_049323075.1 Pseudomonadota bacterium | reverse complement strand
CGGGTTAGATCCGGCTCTCGCTGCCACGGTAGCAAGTCAACTGATGAAGCACGATGCGCTGGGAGCACATGCACGCGATGAGCTTGGCATTTCAGACGTCTCGACGGCTCGTCCGATTCAGGCTGCATTTGCGTCGGCCGGTACATTCGCGGTGGGTGCGGCCCTTCCCCTGCTCGTGGTCCTGTTGCTTCCGGATTCTTTGCTTTTGTGGGGCGTCCCGGGCAGTTCACTCTTGTTCCTTGCATTATTGGGCGCGCTAGCAGCAAAAACAGGCGGCGCTCCGGTTCTTAAGGCGGCTTCGCGGGTCACTTTTTGGGGTGCCTTGGCAATGGCTTTAACCGCTGGTGTTGGTGCGCTCTTCGGAGTGGCCGCTTGATCTCGGCCGTCACATTGTTTTGCCATACAAGTCGTACATGCGGCGCCGCTGACGCTGCCCGCTCAAGTCCAGCATCAGGCTTCATTTGCAGTGGGACACCGGAATGTTCTCGCATATATTTATAGGCGTTTCTGATTTTGATCGAGCGCTCGATTTCTACCGTGCTCTGATGGCCTGTTTGGGCCTTGAAGAACGATTTTGTGAACCTGCTCGTCCTTGGGCTGGCTGGCACAGTCCTGGGGGTGTGCGTCCATTATTGCTTATTGGAAAGCCATTCGATCATCAGCCGCATTCGGCAGGCAATGGTCATATGGCTGCTTTTATCGCGCCAGACCGAAAGGCCGTCGATCAGGCTTATGCACTCGCATTGGCAAAGGGCGGTTTGTCTGAAGGTGCTCCAGGTTTGCGATCTGAGTACCATGCAAATTACTACGGTGCCTACTTTCGCGATCCTGACGGCAATAAACTTTGTGTAGTGTGTCATTTGCCTGAGGCTGAGAGTGAAAATAGGCAAAACAATAGTCTGGGATAGCAAGGAACTGCATGATCAGTACGCCAAGAAAATGAGGGCATCCGGATCGTTCGATAAAATGGCGGCGTTTTTGGCCGGGCCGCCGGAGTCGGAGTTGTTCATCATCAAATAGTGGTTGGGCTGGAAATGGAAATTGCACATGCCTAAGAGCCACAAAACCGGAACAAATCCCGAGGTTGACGCATGTCTGAAAAAGCCAAGCAGGGAAGGAAGAATTCGAAAAGCCAGGAGAGATCACGCTTGAGCGTCAGCTGGCTGAAGAGCTGAGGTGGGGCACGCCCTGCTACGAATTCCAATAAAGTTGCATCATCATCCTGCAGGGCTTCCTGGAAACTTGCGCGGTGCTGCTTTCCAAGGGTGCGTTGTTAGAAGATCCCAACGGTGTTATGGAAATGCCCGGCGAGAATTAACAGACAGAGTGCCCGATTCCGTTCATCAGCGCACGCTGGATGAAATGCCGGCCATTGAAAATGGCCTACCAGCCCTGGCAAGGGATTGAGTGACCAGTAAAGGAGGCAAAGACGATGTCAGGCAAGCGTCCCGTGACGATTGACGAATATATCCAGGCGGCCCCGCTGGAGGGCCAGCCGCACTTGCGCCGGCTGTATGCACTGCTCAAGAGTGTCGCGCCGCAGGCCGAGGAAGCGATCAAGTGGGGAACACCTTTTTTCGTGGAGCCCCGGTTCCTGTTCGCGTTCTCCGCGCACAAGGCCCATCTGAATTTCACGCCCATGCCAACGGGGCTGGAGCCATTTCGCAAGGAACTGGAAAAGCACAAGACCACCAAAGGCTCACTGCAGGTGCCTTACAGCAAGCCCCTGCCAGAGGATCTGATTCGCAGGATGGCGGAGCACAGCCTCCGGGTCGTGAGCGAACGTGAAGACGATGCTTTCTGGTAACGTCCTCTTCACTGGCATGGGCGTCACTTTATAATGGCCTTTATTCGGTATTCGTATGATTGAAGCGGTCAATTCTGACAATCTGCATGAAATTCTTCACCTGATCCGTCGTTATCAGGAATTCTATGAAGTGTCAGCTATCGACGACGACAGGAACTATCAGTTTTTCAGCCAGTTTGGTCTGCATAGCCCGATGGGTTGTCAGTTTCTGGCGAGGGTGGAGGGTGTTGCTGTCGGTTTTGCCACGGTTTATTTCACTTGCTCATCCACGGCGGTGGCCAAGGTGGGTGTGTTGAATGATCTCTACACATTGGCGGATCATCGCGGAAAAGGCGTGGGCCGGGCGTTGATAGAGCATTGCCTGGCGTATGCCGTGGAAAATGGTGCGATCAGGCTGCAATGGGTCACCGCAACCGACAATGAAGTTGCCCAGCGCCTGTATGATTCACTTGCAGTCAATAAAAAGCCGTGGCTGTTCTATTCCTATAAAGGCTAGGAGCTGGCAGATCGGCGAGGGTGTTGGATATAGTGGGGCCGGCTCGCGACGAGCCGGGCGAAAAATTCCGTAACCAATCATGTGAGGGTGGTGTTTTGTGCTGTTGATCGAGACCGAGATACGCGAATCGGAGATTCATGGAATTGGACTGTTTTGTGTTGAGCCTGTTGCAAAGGGGACCAAAGTCTGGGAATTCAATCCGCTGTTCGATCTGACGCTCCGCGAGGCGGAGCTGGGTTCCCTGCCGCCGCCGATGCATTCCTTCCTGCGCAAATATGCCTACCGTTCCCTGGAAACCGGAGAGCTGATCGTCAATCTCGATCTTTCCCGCCATATGAACCACTCCGATGAACCCAACCTGGTGTCTGATGCGCAGTCGAATTATTTCGCGGTATGTGATCTGGCGCCGGGTACCGAGCTGACCTGTGACTACCGCGCTTTTTCGGTGGAAGGCTGCAGCGACTTTCTGGATGCGGTTCTTGACGGAGCGCAATGAACGATTGTCAGGAGGCTTGATATAGTCACGGCCCAGGGGCTGCCAACGGCGACGGGAAGCGCGGTTGGCGGGTGAATCAATGATGGTTGGGCTGATACCGGGCAGTAGCATGCATATTTCAATTCATTTGTTGGCGGCATTCTGGGTACTCACGGCGGGTACCCTGCAACTTGTGATGCAAAAGGGGACACTGGCCCACCGGGCAGTGGGGTGGTCCTGGATGCTGGCCATGCTGGTGGTGGCGGTCTCGTCATTCTGGATCAAGGGCATCGTGGACTGGTTGTGGGGCTACGGGCCGATTCACCTGCTGTCGATCTGGGTGATCATCTGTGTGGTGCTGTCAGTGCAGGGGGCCCGCACCGGTAATATCAAACGCCACAAGGGGTTTGCCGTCGGTGCGTTTTGCGGCGCGGTGGGTGCAGGATTGTTTGCACTGGCGCCGGGGCGATTGCTGAACCAGTATCTGTTTGGGTGAACCACTTGTGCACGACCAGGCAGGCTGCGGAGCCTCCGTTTATCCCATTTGCCCGTTCCTCTTCAATCGGGCAGGAATCTGTCGACGTGGGTTAGCGTATCGGGTTCTTTCGCATAACGGACGGAAGTGAATGCTGGATCTTGCGCTGTTTGTCCTGGCCCTGATTGCGGCGGTGTTGCCGGCGCTGGCGCGGGCGCCGCGGTATTTTGCCGTGTTCCTGCTGATTTTCATCGGGCTGGAAATGGGTTTCGTGGCGGCAGTCCAGTTCGACAAGAGTCGCCCGGATTACAACGACAGCCCGGGGGATTTCATTGTTCCGCTCTTGCTGTTGGCGCCCGTGGCATTGTTCCTGCTGTGTCTGGCATTGCGCCTGCTGTACAGCATTCTGATGAAGATTATCGTGCGGGTCAGATCCGGGCGCCGCACCCCGTAGCGGGGTAGGGTGTTTGTGCCCGGATTCATTGCATGCCGTGATTCCTTCCCGCCATTCAGACCTGCAATGGCCGATGGCGACAAAAGCCGAAGCAGGTTGAATTTTTCCGCACCGCAGGCACTGGCCCGATCCGTTATTATTCAGGCATTCCAACACCGGAGCCTGGATTGCATGACCAACAAAACCCTTAACGCCCGCGACATGGATTTCATCCTGTATGAATGGCTGGATGCCTGTGAGCTGACACAGCGTCCGCGTTATGCGGAGCACAGCCGGGAAACGTTCGACGCGGCGCTGACCACGGCGCGCCAGGTGGCGGAAAAATATTTCGCCAACCACAACCGCAAGGGTGATGAAAACGAGCCGGCCTTCGACGGCAAGTCCGTCACGCTGATTCCCGAAATCCATGCCGCCTGCAATGCGGTGATCGAAACCGGGCTGACCCGCGCCGGCCGCGATTACGAGCAGGGCGGCATGCAGTTGCCTCATCTGCTGAGCCAGGCCTGCTTCGCCTGGATTCAGGCGGCCAATGTTTCCAGTTCGGTGTATGCGTTCCTGGCCCAGTCTGCGGCGACGGTGATCGACAAGTTCGGTTCCGACGATCAGCGCCAGCGTTTTTTTGAACCCATGCTGGCGGGCCGCTTCTTCGGCACCATGTGTCTGACCGAGCCCCACGCCGGTTCTTCCCTCGGTGACATCCGCGCCACCGCCGATCTGCAGGCGGACGGCACTTACCGTTTGCGCGCCAACAAGATTTTCATTTCCGCCGGCGAGCATGATCTGGCGGAAAACATCGTGCATCTGGTGCTGGCAAAAATTCGCGGGCCGCAGGGTGTTGAGCCCGGTGTGAAAGGGATTTCCCTGTTTATAGTGCCGAAGTGGCAGGTGAACGATGACGGCAGCCTGGGCGCGCGCAACGATGTGCAGCTGGCGGGGCTGTTTCACAAGATGGGTTACCGCAGTTCGATTTCCACCGCGATGAATTTTGGCGAGAAGCACGGGGCCACGGCGTATTTGCTCGGCGAGCCGGGCAAGGGCCTGAGTTACATGTTCCACATGATGAATGAGGCGCGCATTGCAGTGGGCACCGGCGCTGCGGTGCTGGCGGTGGCGGGGTATCTGGAATCGCTGGAGTATGCGCGGCAGCGGCCGCAGGGCAGGGCGCCGGACAATCGCGATCCGCGTTCGCCGATGATTCCCATCAGTGAGCATGCGGATGTGAAGCGCATGCTGCTGGAACAGAAGGCGCTGGCGGAAGGTACGCTGGCGCTGTGCCTGTACTCGGCACGACTGGTGGATGACATGCACACGCATCCTGATGAAACGGCCCGTGCTGATGCAGCCGCGATGCTGGATCTGCTGACGCCGATCATCAAATCCTGGCCCAGCGAATATGGCCCCCGCGCCAACGATCTGGCGATCCAGATTCACGGTGGCGCCGGTTACACGCGCGAATACATCGTGGAGCAGCATTACCGCGACAATCGCCTGAATCCGATTCACGAAGGCACCAACG
>JBMOPR010000852.1:0-5224 GCA_049323075.1 Pseudomonadota bacterium | reverse complement strand
CAGTCGTGGCCTGGAGGAATCCGTTTCCAGGTGGGCGGGTGAACTGGCGTCGGTATTGCAGAGCAGCACGGGAAGATGACAGCTGCGCAGATCATCGCAGTGTATAAGATGCGGTGGCCAGCTCACCCTATCGCTCATCCCATTTCGGTCAATCGCGCATACAGCTGCGGCAGTCGTGCCGGCAGCTGCTGTGCATGGTGCACTACCACATAATGCTGGTGGCCGAACAGGTAGGGCAGGTATTCATTGGCGCGGTTGTCGATGGTCACGCAGAACGGCACGATTCCCTGGCGTTGCGCATCCTGTATCGCCTTGCGGGTGTCTTCGATGCCGTAACGCCCCTCGTAGCGGTCGACATCGTTGGGCTTGCCGTCCGACAGCAGAAACAACAAGCGCCGCGAACTCGATTCCGTTGCCAGAATTTTGGTGGCATAGCGGATCGCCGCGCCCATGCGGGTATAGAAGCCGGGGCGGATTGCCTGAATGCGTCCGCGGATCTGATTGTTCAGTGGTTCGTTGAAATGCTTGATGGGGTAGTAGCGGATGTGCTGGCGGTTCTTGGAAGAAAAGCCGCCGATGGCAAAGCGGTCGCCGGTGGCTTCCAGTGCTTCACTCATCAAGAACAATCCATCGCGCACCACGTCGATTACCGCGTGCTCGTCATCCACCGCCGCTTCGGTTGACAGCGAAAGGTCTGCCAGCAGCAGGCAGCTCAGATCGCGCTGGTGGCGGCGCATTTCCTTGTACAGGCCCGCAGTGGCTTCCTGTTGGCCGCTGCGCCAGGCAGTGAGGGTGTCCAGATAGGCGTCCCAGTCCACTTCGCTGCCTTGCGGTTGCTGTCGCAGCCACTGTTTGTTCAGCGCCAGATGTTCGAAGAAGGCGCGCACCCGTTTGGCGGATTGACGCAGATGCGCCGGCAACGGCACGGGCTCGATGTCGCGGCCGTACAATAGACTCAGCGTGCAGTGATCCTTCAACAACAGATTCTTGCGGTAATCCCACTCCGGCAGCTTGATGCCCTCGTGCGTGCTGACATCGTCATAGTCCGATGCCGGCAGATCCAGGTCGAACTTCAGGCGCTGCTTCACCGTGCCGCTCTTGCGCGACACCGCGAATTCATCCAGATCGTTGGCGGCCTGCTTGGCGCCCAGTTCCTCGTCGTCTTCCTGCGGGCGATCCACATTCACGAACTCGGCCCAGGAAAACAGACTTTCCAGGCGGAAGGCGAGCAGCCCTTCGTCTTCGCGGGAATGGTCCACCTGTTTGCCCTGGCGGCGGTGATCGCTTTTTATTTCGGTGACCTGATCGGTTTCCGCCGTGATATCCGGAGGTGGTGCCGAGGATTGAGCGGAAGGTGTTGCGGGCGGCAGGGGATGCAGCCACAGCGGTACCGGCGCCAGTGTGCGCGGATCGATGTCGGTGGTCACAACCTGGTCCGGATTGCGCAGCGCGTCCCGCAGTTGCTGTTCCTGCGCCTGCAGGTTTTTTGATGTGGGCAGCGGACGCAATTGCAGATGTGCGTCCACCAGCATCTGATAGGTTTTGCGCAGCCCCGGCCATAGCGCCAGCGCCTGCTGCACCTGCTGTTGCGAACGCTGGATCCAGTGTCCCGACGCGTGCGTGTCCGCCGGCAGCGCCGCCAGTGCCGCCAGCCACAAATAGAGTTTTTCATTCAGCGCACGATCAGGAAAGCAGGTCAGCGCGCCCGGCAGAAACAGGCTTTCGTTGTCCTTCCAGCACAGTTGCACCTGCCATTCCACGCCGGCGATGCGGGCCAGCCAGCTGCGCCGTGCCTGCCACTGTTCCCGCGACGCCGCCTTGATGGTGAGCACCGGCGCGCCGCCGAAACTGTGAAACCAGAGTGCGATTTTTTTCTGCACGTCCGGCAGCGCCACGCGCGCGTCGGGAAATTCCGTGCCGGACGCCTGGGTGATCCACTTGTGCCACAGTTTGCCGACGGCTTCTTCCATGGTTCAACTCCGCCAGGATTTCGGGCTGAAGAACTGGAAGGGTTTGCCGTTGTTGGCGCGGGTGAAGCCGAACACGCCCAGCATCAGCAGCAATGAATGGCACAGGGTGAAATAGAGGATGAGAATGACGAAGGTCCAGGGGCTGTTGAAACCGCCGGCCAGCACAATGACGACGCTGACCATCGCCAGCAGCACGCCGGCGACAATGCTGGCGAACGCAGCCTGCAGATAATGGGTGTTCACGAAGGGCGGGCGCGATGGCGGTGAATGCCACAGTGCCAGCAGGATCAGAAAGCCGATGCCCGGCAGAAACGACAGATTCAGCAGATACAATATGTAGGCGAGCCCGGCGCGGCGGCGCTGGCTGGCATCGGGCTGGTTCGGGTCGTTCATGGCAGGCTTCTCCGTTCAGGCATCCATGATGGCGATGATCACATCCATCAACGCGTTCACCGTTTCCTCGTCGTCGGACAACGGCTCCGCCAATGCGGCGCGGCAGGCGCTCTGCCAGGGCAGTCCGCTGTGAATCAGCGCGGCGCAGTACACCAGCAGGCGGGTGGATACGGATTCCTCCAGATCGTGATCCTGCAGCCGGCGCAGCGCCTGTGCCACCTGCACCAGTTGATCGGCAATGCGTTCGCTGACACCGGTTTCTGCGATCACCACCTGCTTCTCGATCTGCGGTTTGGGAAAATCGAACCGCATCGCAACAAAGCGCTGGCGAGTGGAGGGCTTCATGCCCTTGAACAGATTCTGGTAGCCGGGGTTGTAGGACACCACCAGCATGAAATTTTTCGGCGCGTGCAGCAGTTCGCCGGTGCGTTCGATGGGCAGTTCGCGGCGATCGTCCGACAGCGGGTGCAGCACCACGGTGGTGTCTTTGCGCGCTTCCACCACTTCATCCAGATAGCAGATGCCGCCGTCACGCACGGCGCGGGTGAGCGGGCCGTCGCACCATACGGTATCGCCATCCTGCAATAAATGCCGCCCGACCAGATCGGTGGCGGTGAGGTCGTCGTGACAGGCCACGGTATAAAGCGGCAGGCCCAGTTTTGCCGCCATATGGCGCACAAAACGGGTTTTGCCGCAGCCGGTGGGGCCCTTGATCAGCACTGGCAACTGATGCCGGAATGCATGTTCGAACAAGGTGACTTCATTGGACTGGGGAACGTAGAAGGGCGTTGATTCTGGCTTGCAGGATGCGTTCATGCTTGTCATCCGGTAAGGGGCACCTGGTAAGGGATCGCCCGGGAAAAAGGCGCCGCCCGCAGCCGGGCGGCGCTGTCATGGTGTCAGCTGGCTACAGGTTCGGCTGTCGTACCTTCACTGTCTCCCTTCACAAAGAAGCTGGCGATGTAGCAGAGCAGGCCGATGGTGAAGATCACGCCCGCTGCTTCACGGCACCAGTAGAAGATCGCCACCTGTTCCTGCGCCGCCATGAAGGGCAGTGCATTGGGCTGGTAACGTTGCAGCCATACCTGCAGGATGCCCGCAGCAGTGAGGAACAGCGTGATGAACACCATCGCAATGGTCATCAGCCAGAAGCTCCACATTTCCATCACCTGAGCGCGGTTGCTCATCGCCGTCATGCCGCGCAGTTTCGGCATGGCATAGGAAATGATGGTCATCACGATCATGGCATAGGCGCCGTAAAACGCCATATGGCCGTGAGCGGCAGTTACCTGGGTGCCGTGGGTGTAGTAATTCACCGGTGCCAGGGTGTGCATGAAACCCCACACGCCCGCGCCGAGAAACGCCATCACACCGGTACCCATCGCCCACAGCACAGCGGCCTTGTTGGGATGCTGCTTGCGGCGCTTGTTCACCATGTTGAAGGCGAAAATCGTCATCATGAAGAATGGAATCGGTTCCAGTGCCGAGAACACGCTGCCCAGCCAGGTCCAGTATGTCGGTGTGCCGATCCAGAAATAGTGGTGGCCCGTGCCGATGATGCCGGTGATCAGCGCGGCGGCGATGATCACGTACAGCCACTTGTCGATCACCTCGCGGTCCACACCGGTGGTCTTGATCAGCACATAGGCCAGCACCGATCCGAGGATCAGTTCCCACACGCCTTCCACCCACAGATGCACCACCCACCACCAGAAGTATTTATCCAGCACCAGGTTGTCGGGGTTGTAGAACGAGAACAGGAACATCACGGCAAGTCCCACGAGGCCAGTCAACAGCACCACGTTGATCACCGTCTTGCGCCCGCCCAGGATGGTGAGGCCGATGTTGTACAGAAAACCCAGCGCCACGATCACAATGCCGATCTTGGTAATCGTCGGTTGCTCCAGAAATTCACGACCCATGGTGGGCAGCAGATCATTGCCGGTGATTTTCGCCAGCGTTGCATAGGGCACTGCCAGATAGCCGACAATCGTCAGCGCGCCGGCCACCAGAAAAATCCAGAACAGCGCCAGCGCCAGTTTCGGGCTGGGAATATCGCGCTCGGCTTCTTCCGGCACCAGATAATAGGCCGCGCCCATGAAACCAAACAGCAGCCATACGATCAGCAGGTTGGTGTGCACCATGCGCGCCACGTTGAAGGGAATTTCCGGAAACAGGAAATCGCCGATCACATACTGCAGGCCCATGATCAGACCGAAAATCACCTGGCCCACGAACAGGCCGATTGCCGCAATGAAATACGGCTTGGCAACCGCTTGCGTCTTATAACGAAGTTGCACTTCACTCATGGTTGCCTCCCCTTAGCCGTTGATGTTCGGCGGCCAGTTGTTGGTATTGATTTCGCTGCTGTACTTGAGGAACTCCGCGATCGCATCCAGCTCTTCTTCCGTCAGGTTGAATTGCGGCATGCTGCGGCGGCCGGGAATGCCTTCTACCGGGCGGCTCTTGATAAAGCCCTTGATGGCTTCCTTCGACTGGCCAAAGCGCTGGTACACATTACCCAGTTCCGGCGCGAAATAGGCGCCTTCACCCAGCAGCGTGTGGCAGCCGATGCAGTTGTTGCGTTCCCACACCATTTTGCCCAGCGCCACCTGTTCGGTGAGGTTGGCCCGGTTGTCCGTTTTGGGCAGCCGTTGCGTGGTGTCGAACGTCAGTCCGAGAAAGACCAGCACGAAAAAGACGCTGCCTCCCAGATAGATGTTCCTCGCCATGGATTTGGTAAAAATTTCGCTCATTGCACCACCCTTGTCTGTCAGTCTGGAGGTGGAACCAGTATCCGGGCGGACATACCCGACAAATTTGATCGGGATCAGAAAAGCCTAATGAAGTTCAGTACCTCT
>JBMOPR010000851.1:0-5225 GCA_049323075.1 Pseudomonadota bacterium | reverse complement strand
TTGCATTCAATTCCGTTGACGGTGCCAAAAACCTGACCCGGATTGATCGCCAGCTCGCGATCGGCATGCACTTCGGCTTCATCGATGGCAACGCCCATCAAGGTTACGCGGTACGCGTTCGGCAGCAGATCCAGGTTGTCGCGGATATGCACCGACGGCACCAGGAAACCCAGCTCCTGCGACAGTTTTTTCCGCACGCCCTTGATCCGGCCCAGCAGCTGACCACCCTGCCCTTTATCCACCAGCGGAATCAGGCGATAACCGACTTCCAGTCCGATGGAATCCACTGGCTGCACGTCGTCCCAGCCCAGCTCCTTCCACTCGCTTTCCCGGGCGGCTGCCATTTCTTCCAGCTGCTTTTCGCGCGTGGTTTCAGCGGTGCCAGGTCCGGCCGCCAGTTGCTTGCGGTAATAAATCCAGTAGGCGCCGCCGCCGCACAGGGCCGCAAGTCCCAGAAATGCCACATGGGGCATACCGGGAATCAGGCCCATGATTGTCATGATCAAAGCAGAAATGGCCAGTGCCTGCGGCGTGCCAAACATTTGGCGCATGATCTGCGAGCCCAGCTCTTCGGAACTGTTCACGCGGGTGACGATGATGGCGGCAGCAGTGGACAGCAGCAGCGAAGGAATCTGCGCCACCAGACCGTCACCGATGGTTAGCAGTGCATACGCCTTCAGCGCTTCATTGAATCCCAGATTGAATTGCGCCATGCCGATGGCAATGCCACCGATGATGTTGATGAAAAGAATGAGAATGCCCGCGACGGCATCACCGCGCACGAACTTGCTGGCACCGTCCATCGCACCGTAGAAATCCGCTTCCGACGACACTTCCTGGCGGCGCTTTTTCGCTTCTTCCTGATTGATGATGCCGGCGTTCAGGTCAGCATCAATGGACATCTGCTTGCCAGGCATCG
Source organism: Pseudomonadota bacterium (assembly GCA_049323075.1). GTDB lineage: Bacteria > Pseudomonadota > Gammaproteobacteria > Pseudomonadales > Ketobacteraceae > Ch67. The sequence continues at coordinate 4,306 of JBMOPR010000851.1, read as the reverse complement.
CGTCCAGGGTGAACCGCGCGCTCACTTCCGAAATCCGCCCGGCGCCTTTGGTGACCACCACGAAATTGATGATCACCAGAATCGCGAACACCACGATACCGACCGCGTAGTTGCCGCCAATCACCACATGGCCGAAAGCCTCGATCACCTTGCCCGCCGCGTCACCCCCTTCATGCCCATGCAGCAGCACCACCCGGGTGGACGCCACGTTCAGCGCCAGCCGCAGCAATGTCGCTACCAGCAGAATGGTGGGAAACGTCGCAAAATCCAGCGGCCGCAGGCTGTAGACCGACACCAGCAACACCACCAGCGACAACGCAATATTGAACGTGAACAGCACGTCCAGCAGGAACGGCGGCATCGGCAACGTCATCATCGCCATGATGATCATCAGGAATATGGGGGCGCCGAGATTCCCCTGTTTCAGAATATTTTTGGTTTGAGCAGCAATGCCAGCAGCCATGACACCTTCGCAACAACGCTAACAGAAATTTGACGCAGAACACGGTTACGGAGGGATATCGCAAAGATCGTGCCTATTCAGACAATGCCGGTCAGGCAATGCCGGTGCGAATTTTTTTCTGCTGGAAATTGAAGGGGTTGTAGGAGGAGATTGGGTATCAGTCGCGCTTCATGCCATCGGGCACTTTCACCTCTGGCAGCACGCCGGGATTCGGGCCCTTGCCCTGCTGGAAGCGTTTGAGCTGGAACACATAGGCCAGCACCTGCGCCACGGCGACATACAAACCCTGGGGAATCTGCCGGTCGATCTCGGTGTGGTAGTAGATGGAGCGGGCCAGGGGCGGTGAATTCAGGATCAGCACGTCATTGGCCAGCGCCACCTTCTTGATCTGCTCGGCGATGAAATCGGCCCCCTTCGCCACCAGAATCGGCGCCGCCATGCTGTTGGGATCGTACTTCAGCGCCACCGCGAAGTGGGTGGGGTTGGTAATCACCACGTCGGCTTTCGGCACCGCCGACATCATGCGGCTATAGGCAATCTCCTTCTGCTTCGACCGCAATTTGCTTTTGACTTCCGGCTTGCCCTCGGTCTCCTTGTATTCGTCGCGCACTTCCTGCTTGGTCATCATCAGCTGCTTCTTGTACTGATACAGCTGGAACGGTACGTCCACCGCCGCAATCAGCAATAGCGTGCAGCAGAGATAGAAAAATGCCCACATCACGATGGAAATGCCTTCCGCCATCGCCATTTCCGGTTCCTGGAAGCCCAGGGCGAGAAAGCGCTCGCGATTCATGTCGAGAATGAAGATGGTCGCCACCGACACCAGCAGAAACTTGGCGATGGATTTTCCCAGTTCCACCAGCGACTGCACTGAAAACATTTTCTTCAGGCCTGCCAGTGGATTCAGTTTGGACAGTTTGGGCTGCACGGCTTCAAAGGAGAAATTGAAGCCACCCACCATCGGCGAAATCCCGACCGCAGCAATGATCAGCACAATGAACAGGGGCACCAGCGCCGTTATCGCTATCCAGCCGGATTCCAGCAACCGGTGCATGGCCACATCCGGATCCTGCAAATCGTCGGCACTCACCTGGAAACTGATGCGGAACACCTCCTCACCGGCGTGGATCAGCGAACTGCCGAACATCAGCAGGCCAATGGCGCCGAAGATCATCACCGCCACACTGCCCAGTTCGCGGGAACGGGCAATCTGGCCTTTCTTGCGGGCCTCTTCAATTTTCTTGCCGGAAGGGTCTTCCGAGCGTTCCTGGCCGTCTTCGTTTTCCGCCATTGCGTCTCAACCTGTCCTGCGCCTATTTCAGGATGTCCGACATCAGTGTGAACGCCTCGTCACTCAGCATTTCATACTGAGGCAACACGTTGGCCAGTGTCAGCCAGATGATCACCAGCCCCAGAATCATCGTGAAGGGAAAACCCACCGCGATGATATTCATCTGCGGCGCCACCCGGCTGATGACACCGAATGCAATATTCACCACCAGCAGTGAAATTGTGGACGGCAACGCCACCAGCAGCGCGCCGGTGAACATCCAGCTGCCCAGATGGACCAGTTCATAATAGTTTTCCATCGCAATACCACTGCCGGCCACCGGCAAGTGTGTGAAGCTGGAACCTATCAACTGAATGACCGCCAGATGGCCATTCATGGCAAAGAACAGCAGGTTGACCGTCATCAGGTAGAGCTGGCTGATGGACGCCACGTTGACACCGTTTACCGGGTCCACCAGGGTCGCAAAACCCAGGCCGTTCTGCATGGCCACCGCCTGCCCGCCAATGACAAATATCTGGAGAATGATCAGAATCGACGCCAACGACAACAATTCCTGCGCCGGCGTCGGAGCAATCACCGGCGCGATGACCACGGTGGTCGCCACCGCCAGCCCCATGCGGATTCGCATCGGAACCAGCTGGGTGCTGAAAATCGGCAACACCATGAAGAAGGCGGAAATCCGGCACAGCGGAAAAAAATACTGGCCGATCCACTGATACAGCTGAGCAACATCCAGCTCCAGCATGGATCACCCGAGCAGGGTCGGCAAATCGTGGATCAGCCGTTCAGTGAAATCCGTCACCATGCCACCCAGCCAGGGGCCCAGCACAATCAAGGTCAGCAGGGTAACCAGCAGGCGCGGCAGAAAACTCAGGGTCTGTTCGTTGATCTGCGTCGCCGCCTGAAACACTGACACCACCAGCCCCACGCACAGGCTGGGCACAATGATCACCATTACCATGATCATCGACAGGTAAAGCGCTTCCCGCATCAGATCGGAGATAACCTCCGGCGTCATGACAAAGCTCCTCCGCTAGAGGCCAAAGCTGGAGGCCACCGTGCCTACCACCATGGCCCAGCCATCCACAAATACGAACAGCATGATTTTGAACGGCATGGAAACGATCATGGGCGACAGCATCATCATACCCATCGCCATCAGCACGCTGGCCACCACCAGATCAATGATGAGAAACGGAATGAACAGCAGAAACCCGATCTGGAACGCCGTTTTCAGTTCGCTGGTGACGAAAGCCGGAATCACGATGGTCAGCGGCACTTCATCCAGCGATGCGAATTTGCGATCCTGGCCCGCCAGTTCCACAAACAGGTTGAGATCAGCTTCGCGGGTTTGCGCCAGCATGAACTTGCGCAGGGGAACGCTGGCCACCTCCACTGCAGCCAGCGGCTGCAGCTCTTCTTTCATGTAGGGTTGCAGTGCCTTCTCGTTGATTTCCTTCAGCACTGGCGACATCACAAAGATGGTGAGAAAAATGGCCAGACCAATCAGGATCTGGTTCGACGGTGTGGACTGCAGGCCAATCGCCTGCCGCAGAATGGAAAAGACAATGATGATGCGGGTGAAGGCAGTCATCATCATCAGGATCGCCGGCAGCAGGGTCAGCGCCGTCATCAGCACCAGCACCTGCAAGGTGATCGAATAGGTCTGGGTGCCGTCTGGATTGGTGGCCAGATTCACTGCCGGCAGCGACATGGGATCGGCCGCCAGCACCGGGCCGCTCAGCGTCAACAGGCCCATGAAGGCCAGCCACAATCCATTATTTTTCATGCAGTGGTCCTGTCTTCAGCAATGCTTGAATCTTGCCCGCGAAATCCGCGCTGTCCGGCGTTTCAGCGTCCGGGTCCCAGGTTTGCAGCAAGGAAATCTGATGTGCCGTCACGCCCAGCAGCAGGCGTTTTCCCTCGACTTCCACCATCAGGATTTTCTCCTTCGGCCCAACCGCCAGGGCTCCCAGCACCCGCATGCCCGTGGTCACACCGACACCACTGAGATTGAAACGCCTGGCCAGCCAGGCCAGGGCAAAAATCACCGCCAGCACCGCAGCCAATCCCAGTACCATCTGCGCGCTGGCAGCTCCCATGCTCTTGCTATCACCCCGCACAGGCTCCGTCTTCAGCCGCAGTTCCGATACCGCCGGCGATGGCGCAGTGGCCGCCGCCGCATCCACCTGCGCTGCCGGCGCATCAGCCCGCACCGGGCTCACGCACAATCCCAACAGCAGCAAGAGTGCAAGTCGCCATTTCATGTCGGTTCAGCCCAGTTTCTTGATGCGCTCGGTGGGACTGATGACATCCGTCAGACGGATACCAAACTTCTCGTTCACCACCACCACTTCACCGTGCGCAATCAGGGTGCCATTCACCAGCACATCCAGCGGTTCGCCCGCCAGACGGTCCAGTTCGATGACTGAACCCTGATTCAGCTGCAACAGATTGCGGATGCTGATATTGGTGCTGCCCACTTCCATCGACAGCGTGACAGGAATGTCCAGAATCACATCCAGATTGGGACCGTCGCCGGACATGGGCAT
>JBMOPR010000850.1:0-5226 GCA_049323075.1 Pseudomonadota bacterium | reverse complement strand
ATCGCTGATTCCATCAAGGAAGGCGTGTTGCTGGCTCAGGACGCCATCGGCAGCGGCCTGGCCCTGGCCAAGCTCACCGAGCTGGCGCAGCTCACCACCGTGTTCAAGCAGGAAAGCGAAGGCGTCTGATGAGTAGCCACGATACCCCCACCGTTCTGAAAAAAATCGTCGCCCGCAAATGGGAAGAAATCGCCGAGCGCAAGCCGCAACGTTCCGAAGCGCAATTGTTGCAGCAGGCGCAGCAGGCCGACGCACCCCGCGGCTTCGTCGCCAGCCTGCAAACGGCCCTGCAGCAGGGGCGCTCCGCTGTTATCGCCGAGGCGAAAAAGGCGTCCCCGAGCAAGGGCGTCATCCGCGAAAATTTCGATCCAGCCGCCATCGCCCGTTCTTACGAAAGTGGCGGTGCCGCCTGCCTGAGTGTGCTCACCGATCGCGACTTCTTTCAGGGGCACGAGGATTATCTGCAACAGGCCCGTGCTGCGTGCAAGCTGCCGGTGATTCGCAAGGATTTCATTGTCGATCCTTATCAGGTGATCGAAGCCCGCGCCATTGGTGCCGACTGCGTCCTGCTGATTGCCGCCTGCCTGGATGACGCGCAAATGGCTGAACTGTCTGCCTGCGCCCGCGAGCACGGCATGGATGTGCTGATCGAAGTCCACAATCGCGAGGAGCTCGACCGCTCCCTGCCGCTCAATCAGACCCTGGTGGGCATCAACAACCGCAATCTGCACACGTTCGAGGTCAGCCTGAACACCACGTTCGATCTGCTGCCGCACATACCCGCCGATCGTATCGTGGTGACCGAAAGCGGCATTCTCGAACCCGCCGATGTGCAGTTGATGCGCCAGCACGGTGTCAACAGCTTCCTGGTGGGCGAGGCGTTCATGCGGGCCGACGATCCGGGTGCCCGTCTGAGAGCACTTTTTTTCACCTGAATGCCACTTTGGGTGGATGTCGGCATGCGCCATAGTTCGCTAATGTGACAGCCGGTACGGCTGATCGAATGGAACCTGTTGACAAAGGTCAGTCAGCTTGCGTGAATATCTGCTACTTTGGGGCGCAGATTCCAGTTGGCATCACCTCTCAAGGGTGAGCGGGACACCGCTCCGTATACCAATCCAATCACTTGAATAATGAAAAATGGACTTTCTACAGGGGAGACAGCATGCAATTAATCGTGGTCCTGGGCGTATTGGTCGCCATCAATTTCGGTATCGTGTACGTGGGCTCTGAGGCCGGCAAAGAAGAGGAGCCAGCCCAGCAAGGCGTCGTCGAAGTAGAACCGGTGGCGGATTGTGCTCCTGATACTGATTGCTCCAAGCCGGAAGAAGCACCCGCGAAACAATAACTTACATTACCCTGCCAGCATGCCGGGCCGATCGGGCCGCTGTTGGCAGGGCAAAGTGACTCATGAAGTGACTGCGGGTCGGTTAGTATATATAATGTCGACGCAGTCCTCTTGACTGCACTTGAAGGAGATTCTTATGGGACACGTTATCGTTATCTTCGGTACCTTGATTGCCTTGAACATGGGGTTCGGCTACTGGCTGTCGGAACAGAACGCAGAAAACCAGCCCCAGCAGGGTGTTGTGGAAGTGGAAGACGTGCAGGCGGACGCATCGGCACCTGCCGCCGCACCGGTAGAAGAAACCAAGCCAGCAGAATAAGCCTTCGGGCGAGCCGTGGTGCGGCGCTGGCCGCGTCCGGAAAAGATGAAGAGCCTCGCGTGATGCGAGGTTTTTTTTCGCCCCAGCTTTCCCTGGGAAATCCCGCTGGCCACGGATTGCGAACCCGTTGGCGGCAGAAATGAAAAAGGCCCAGCGAGGGCCTTTTCCGGGCGGCTGGTTCAAATACCCTGTCAGCGGGTGCCGTACACCACCATGGTCTTGCCCTTCACCTGGATCAGTCCCTGTTCTTCCAGGTTTTTCAGTACCCGCCCCACCATCTCGCGGGAGCAGCCAACGATGCGGCCGATTTCCTGCCGGGTGATCTTGATCTGCATGCCATCCGGGTGAGTCATGGCTTCAGGCTGCTTGCAGAGGTCGATCAGGGTGCGGGCGACGCGGCCCGTTACGTCAAGGAAAGCCAGATCTCCCACCTTGCGGGTGGTGGCACGCAGCCGCCCGGCGATCTGGGCGCTAACGGCGAACAGGATATCGGCGTCCTCTTTTGCCAGCTGCTTGAACTTGTTGTAACTGATTTCCGCCACTTCGCATTCGGTTTTGGCGCGAATCCAGGCGCTGCGGTTGGCGGTCTTGTCGAACAGGCCCATTTCACCAAAGAAATCGCCTTCGTTCAGGTAAGCCATGATCATCTCGCGGCCCTCATCGTCCTCGATGATGACCATCACGGTGCCTTTGATGATGTAGTAAAGCGCGTCGGAATCATCCCCTGCATAGATGATCGTGCTCTTGCTGGGGTATTTGCGGCGGTGACAATGGGCCAGAAAGCTTTCTGCATCGGGAATCAAACTGTTGGGTTTTATCGTCATTGCCTGACCTGGATGATTGTTGTTATCGAACCGGGTTCGATCCTGTTAACCGGGATGGTGCGGATACTATTTCATTATGGCTGCAAAAGCAGGGGCTCGCTACTTTATCTACCCCCCGTTGCGCCCGGGTGTCTACCTGAGCCGGCTATTCCGGCCGCCTTCGCTCCCGCCTGATGCGGGTGATGCGTTCCAGTGCGCTGTCCCTGGCTGGCAACACTAACCAAAACAACAAGATTATCAAATGATTATAGATGAAGAGGCGGTATCGGACTGTGAACGGTTGCAGTGTTTGGGCGGAGCTATTCACGAAAGCCTGATTAGTGGGCAAAAAGCAGACGATCCGGGGGCTGGCGCGGGGCAATTTTTTACACACAATCCGGTTGGTTTATGTTATCTTGCGCGCCATTCTGACCATGGGAGTCAGCCATGAAAGGCACTGTTCGCTGGGCGGGTGACGTCAAGTTTGTAGCGGAATCCGGTTCCGGTCACAGCATCGTGATCGACGGTCCGCCGGATTATGGTGGCAAGAATCAGGGCGTGCGCCCCATGGAACTGATGCTGCTGGGCGTTGCTGGCTGCTCCTCGTTCGACGTGATTCATATCCTGAAGAAGGCCCGCCAGGATGTCACTGACTGCGTCACGGCGGTGGAAGCCGAACGGGTCGATGCGGTGCCGGCCGTGTTCAAGAAAATCCACATGCACTTCGTTGTGACCGGGCGCAATCTCAAGGATTCCCAGGTCAAGCGCGCGGTGGAGTTGTCTGCCGAGAAATACTGTTCGGCCTCCATCATGCTGAGCAAGGGTGGCGTTGAGATCACCCACAGCTACGAGGTCAAAGAGACAGAGTGATGGGCAGGCCCGCTGCGTTCGGTGGCCTGCGCCACGTGGCCCTGTTTGTCGAGAAGTTCGCCGAGTGCGAACACTTCTATGTGGGCCTGCTGGGTATGCAGGTGGAATGGCGGCCCGACCCCGATAACCTGTATCTGACGTCCGGTTGCGATAATCTGGCCTTGCACCGGGCACCCGCCGCCATCGATCGCGGCAGCCGCCAGAAGCTGGATCACATCGGCTTCATAATCGACATGGAAGCGGCAGTCGATGATTGGTACACATACCTGAAATCGAATGGTGTTGTGATGAGAACCGCGCCCCGGTCCCACCGCGATGGCGCACGTAGTTTTTATTGTGAAGACCCGGATGGCACCATGGTGCAGATGATATGGCATCCGCCCATTGCCGGGTTGAACATGAGTCGGGCGCAGGCATGAGTCTGCGTCCATTGTGCTGGGCCTCTACCTTGTGAGATCTGTGGAGATGAAAAATCCCGAAACGCCGGAAAAATTGAAGTTGCATGGTTTCAACAACCTGACCAAGTCACTCAGTTTCAATATTTATGATATCTGCTATGCGAAGACCCCTGAGCACCGGCAGGAATATCGTCAGTACGTTGATGAGCTGTACAACGCCGAGCGTTTGACCCAGATCCTGACGACGGTGACCGAAATCGTCGGCGCCAACATCCTGAACATCGCGCGCCAGGATTACGATCCGGAAGGTGCCAGCGTTACCATGCTGATTGCCGAGCATCCGATTGCGCCGACGGAAGATCCGTCCCGCGAGGAACCGGGTCCGCTGAAGGAATCCGTGGTGGCGCACCTGGACAAGAGTCACGTGACGGTTCACACCTATCCGGAAACCCACCCGGACAACGAGAACGGCATCAGTACTTTCCGCGTGGACATCGACGTGTCCACCTGCGGTGTCATTTCGCCGCTGAAGGCTCTGAACTACCTGATCCACCAGTTCGATTCGGACATCGTGACGGTGGATTACCGTGTGCGTGGTTTCACCCGCGACGTTGACGGCAACAAGCTGTACATCGATCACGAGATCAATTCGATCCAGAATTTCTTTCTCGACGAAACCCTGGATCTGTATGAAATGATCGACGTGAACGTGTACCAGGAAAACATTTTTCACACCAAGATGCTGTTGAAGGATTTCGATCTGGACAACTATCTGTTCGGTATGGGTGTGGACGAACTGGATGAGAGCGAACAGGCGACCATCAGTCGCAAGCTGCGTCGCGAGATGCTGGAAATTTTCTACGGCCGTAACATGTCCGACTGAGCGGCGCTTGCCTGACGACTGGAAATGAAAAAGGAGAGGGTGACCTCTCCTTTTTTTATGTGCTGCGCGTTGGTTGTGCCGGTCGCCAGTGCCCGGCTTCAGGCCGACATCCCGTCCAGATGACGCGTGCAGTTGAAGCGGAGTAACTGCGGGTTGGCACCCAGTTTCACTTCGGTGACGCCGGTATTCTGGAAGTGGTAGTTGTTCCAGGCATACAGGTTCTGTTCGAGCAGGCCCGCCAGCGCCAGCGCCATGGCGGCGCCGTGGCTGACCGCCAGGATTTTTTCGCCAGCATGGCGCTGTTGCAGGTCCTGCAACGCTGCGCGAACCCGCTCACCTACCTGGACAATGGATTCGCCACCCTCGGGCGCGTACTGGGGATTGGCGTCGATCTGTTGGAAGAACTGGTGCTCGCGATGCAGGTCGCCGAAGCTGATGCCTTCCAGCACGCCGATGCCGTATTCCTTCAGGCGCGGCTCCGGTATGACTTCCAGCCCCAGCACGCCGGCAATGGCGCGGGCGGTGTTGAAGGCCCGTTGCAGGGGGCTGGCGTAGATGGCGTTGATGTCCGGATGCTCCTCGGCGATCCGGGCGGCGGCGCGTTC
>JBMOPR010000849.1:3843-5227 GCA_049323075.1 Pseudomonadota bacterium | reverse complement strand
AGCCAGTCCCATTGGACGGGCGCCTGGAAGGCCAGGGTGATGGCGCCAAAACCGTTCCAGAACAGGCCCACCAGCACCAGCGTGTAGGCCACGGCGGTCTTGTAATCCAGGCCGAACCAGCGCACCAGCCACAGGGTCACCAGCAGGCCGGTGCCCGACGTCAGGCTGCCATTGAGCACGCCGATGGCAAACAGGGCTGCACCGCCAATCAGATAGCCGCGTCCGTCCCGGTTGCGCAGCAGCATCTGCTGGCCCAGATCCTTCTTCAGTACGGAATAAATGCCGATTCCCAGGGTCAAACCGCCCAGCGCCAGCTTGGAGAAGTGATCGTCAAATTTGAGTATGATCATGGCCCCGGTCACGACACCCGGCAGCCCGCAGGCTAATATGAAGAGTGCAAACAAGCGGTTGAGGCTGCTTTCGCGGAAGTGGCGCACACTGGCGCCAATGCCGAGGGCCACACTGGCGATCTTGTGGGTTACCAGGGCACTTGCAAAACCCAGGCCCAGAAACAGCAGCACTGGAAGCTGCAGCAACCCGGCGCCGCCACCGGCCAGGGCAGACAGGGTGTTGGCGATCAGGGAGGCGGCAAACAGCAACAGTTGGGATGACAGGTCCACAGGCAATCCTGGATTGAGCGCGAGCGGCGCGATGATACAGCAAAGCCCTATGAGGGGATAATCGGCAAAATGAAAGTGTTGTTAGCCATGTTGTTGGCTGTGCTGGTCGGAACCGACGCGATGGCGGCGGTACGCATGTACCGCTATGAAAATGCCCAGGGCGTGAAGGTGATCGATTATCAGGTGCCCCCTGAGTACGTGAGCAAAGGCTATGAGGTGCTCAATTCCCAGGGGCGCGTCATTGAAGTGGTGCCGCGCTCCCTCACCCCGCAGGAACTGATGGCCAAGATGAAGGATGAAAAGCGCAAACTGGATGAGGCGCGCCAGGCCGAGGAAGACAAGAAACTGCTCACCATTTTCAGCAGCCCGGCGGATGCCGAGCGCGCCCGCGATCGCAAACTGGAAGCCATCGACGCCTACATCAACATCACCAAGGGCAATATCCTGAAGCTGAAGGACGATTTCAACTACACCCAGGCGCAGGCGGCGGAGCGTGAACGTGCTGGTCAGGCGGTGCCGGATTTCCAGCTGGAAAAAATCGAAAGCCTGCAGCGTCAGATCAGCCAGGCAGAGGAAGCCATTCTGGAAAAGGAAAAGGAAAAAGTCGTGATCCGTGCTGAATACGGCAAGCACATCGAGCGATTGCGGGAATTGAAGCAGCGGCGTGAAACCTCGACCCCGGTGCCGGCATCACCCTGACCGTTGAGGCTGTCAGGCCGGCCGGAACAAACACTCACCCAGCAATTGCCACTGGTCGTCCCAGC
>JBMOPR010000849.1:0-3833 GCA_049323075.1 Pseudomonadota bacterium | reverse complement strand
TGGTGGGATTGCGCTGGAAACCCGACCGCACATACTGACCGATCCGTCCTTCCGCCGCCGACAGCATCAGGTTGGCGCTCTGCGCCGCCGACAGCCGCGTGCGCTTGCCTTCCTTCAGCTCCGCTTCCCGCAACACCTGTTTCAACTGCGTTTCGATGCGATCGAACAGCTGGATCACCCGCTGGCGCAGGCGATCAGTTTCACCGGTGATGGCGTCGCCGGTGAGGATGCGGGTGATGCCGGGATTTTTCTCGGAAAAACCTAGCAGCAGCTGCAGGATCTGGCCGCACTGGGTGAAGGCGTCGGGCGCTTCCTTCAGGATCATGCTGATGCGGGAAAACAGGGACTGCTCGACGAATTCAATCAGCCCCTCGAACATCTTCGCCTTGCTGGGAAAATGCCGATAGAGCGCCGCTTCCGACACGCCCACTTCCTTGGCCAGTGCCGCCGTGGTGATGCGTCCGCCCGGCGTGGCTTCCAGCATGTGGGCCAGAGCCTGGAGGATCTGTTCTTTGCGGGATGCCTTGCGCTCGCTGGTGGCCATCGTTGCGTGCTCTTGCCGTTATCGGCTCTTGCGGGTGATCAGGGTGCCCACACCGGCGTCGGTGAAGATTTCCAGCAATACCGCGTGCGGCACCCGGCCGTCGATGATATGGGAACTGGTGACGCCGTTATTGACCGCGCTCAGTGCGCAGTTGATTTTGGGCAGCATGCCGCCGTAAATGGTACCATCCGCAATGAGGGCGTCCACTTCGGCCGGTGACAGACCGGTCAGCACCTTGCCTGCCTTGTCCAGTAGGCCGGCGGTGTTGGTCAGCAACATCAGCTTTTCGGCCTTCAGCGCTTCCGCCACCTTGCCTGCCACCAGATCGGCGTTGATGTTGTAGGACGCACCGTCCTCGCCCACACCGATCGGCGCGATCACCGGGATGAAATCACTGTGTACCAGCATGTCGACCACGCCGGTGTTGATTTTCTCCACTTCGCCCACGTGGCCGATGTCGATGATTTCGGGTTCTTTCAGTTCCGGCGACGGGCGGGTGATCACGAGCTTTTTCGCCCGGATCAGCTGGCCGTCCTTGCCGGTGAGGCCCACAGCGCGGCCGCCGTTATTGTTGATCAGGTTGACGATGTCCTTGTTGACCAGGCCGCCCAGCACCATTTCCACCACGTCCATGGTTTCGCTGTCGGTGACGCGCATGCCATCGACGAAGCGGCTTTCCTTGCCGATCTTTTTCAGCAGGTCGCCGATCTGCGGGCCGCCACCGTGCACCACCACCGGATTGATGCCCACCAGCTTCATCATCACGATGTCACGGGCGAAGCTGTTGTTCAGTTCCTCGGTTTCCATGGCATTGCCGCCGTACTTGATGACGATGGTCTTGCCAGTGAAACGCTGGATGTAGGGCAGTGCTTCGGACAGCACCTGGGCGATGTTAAGCGCTTGGTCTTTACTCAGGGTCATGGAATTTCTCGCCGGCGGCAATGCGCCGACGTCCTAACGGTTACGTCTGTGCTGCAAGGAATGAGCGGGTTTAAAACGGGATGTTCAGGCCGGGTTCCACGGCTTTCAGCTGATCGCGGAAAATGGTTTTCACCTGTTCCAGCGCGGCATCCGTGTCGGCTTCAAAGCGGGCGACCAGCACCGGGGTGGTGTTCGATGCCCGCACCAGACCCCAGCTGTCGGGGAAGTCTACCCTGAGTCCGTCGATCTTGACCAGATTTCCCCCCGGGAATTTACCCTGATCCTCCAGCTTCTTCATGATATTGAACTTGCTGGCGTCGGATACCTTGATGTGCAGCTCCGGTGTATTGACCTTTTCCGGGAACTCGGCGAACACGTCGTCGGCGCCAAACGGTTCCATGGACAGGATTTCCAGAACCCGGGCGGCGGTATACAGGGCGTCGTCAAACCCGTACCAGCGGTCGTTGAAGAAGATGTGGCCGGACAGCTCGCCGCCCACCACGGCACCGGTTTCCTTCATTTTGGCTTTCATCAGGGAATGGCCGGTGGCGCACATGATGGCACGGCCCCCCAGGCTGCTCACCAGTTCCGCCACGTCACGGGTGCATTTCACGTCGTACAGGATGTCGGCGCCGGGGTTGCGTGACAGCAGGTCCCGGGCGCACAGCATCAGCAGGCGGTCAGGCCAGATGATCTTGCCGGACGGAGTGACGATGCCAATGCGGTCGCCGTCGCCGTCCAGGGCGATGCCCAGATCTGCGCCCGTGCGCTGCACATTGTCGATCAGGTCTTCCAGGTTTTCCGGATTGCTGGGGTCCGGATGGTGATGGGGGAAGTTGCCGTCGATGTCGATGTACAGGGGGGTGACGGCGCAGCCCAGGCCATCCAGCAGTTTTGCTGCCAGGGGGCCGGCGACGCCGTTGCCGCTGTCCAGCACGACGCGCATGGGTTTGGCCAGTACCACGTCGTTGCTGATGCGGCCCAGGTAGTCGGCACTGATTTCCTGCCGTTCGTAGGAGCCCTTGCCCTTGTGCAGCTTGCCCTCGTCGATGCGCTTCTTCAGGGCCTGGATGCGGTCCAGGGCCAGGGTTTCGTCGTTGATCACGATCTTGAAGCCGTTGTACTCCGGCGGATTGTGACTGCCGGTGATCATGATGCCGCTGCGGGTGGTCAGGGTCTTGGTGGCGTAATAAAGCACGGGGGTGGGCACCATGCCGATGTCGATGACGTTGACGCCACTGGCCATGATGCCTTCCGCCACGGCCTGCGCCAGATCCTGGCTGGAGTGGCGGCCGTCGCGGGCAACGATGACGGCGCTCTGGCTCTTGTCGCGGGCCTCGCTGCCCACTGCCATGCCGATGGCATGGGCCACATCGTTGTCCAGGCTATCGCCGACGATGCCGCGGATGTCATAGGCACGGAAAATCTGCGGCGATATTTTCACATCGATGCGCACGTTCTGCGGCGCGGCCATGTCCACCATGTCCAGCGCGAGGGAATCGGGGCTGTCATCATCCATCAGCAGCGGATTGGTGTCGCGCTCGCTGGCGGTGCTGAGCAGGTCGCTGTCGTCTTCGTGGATATCCAGGTCCAGGTCGTCGAGCTTGCTGCGCGAGGGTTCGAAATCCGGCAGCGACTTGGACTTGCCGGCGGTGGACTGTGCCTTCTGGGCTGCGCTGCGGGTGCGTGCATCGTAATCCAGGAACAGGCGCTCGATGGTTTGCGACAGGGAGGCAAATATGCCCAGGGTGAATTTGCGGGCCGGTTTGTCACGGGAAGTGAGGGCCTGGAAATGGGCGGCCAGCGCGGTGGCGTTTGTCTGCAGCGCCCGGTTCAGCAGGAAATGGGAGGCGAAACCCAGGCCTGCGATCAGGGCGGTGGCGACGCCTGTGAGGGTCCACAGCAGGCCGCCATTGGCACCAATCGCATCCACGGCAGTGGCCGGGTAGAAGCGGGCGCTGAAGTGCATGATGTCGCTCTGGGCCGGGTAGCCGTCACCCTGCTTGTGGGCGGCGTCGCCGCTGGTGTAAAGCACGGTGGGTTTCTGGGAAAAGGTCTGGATGACTTCCACGAAGCCGAGTTCCCCTGCCAGCTGCGGCATCAGCGGCTGGATCTGGCTGAAATCAAAACTCACCAGCAGGGTGCCGACGGTGCGGCTGCCATCCTGAACCGCCTTCACCACAGTGAGGTATTTCTTTTGTTCCTGCAGATGGATTTCCGGTAACGCGGAATCATTCTTTTCGGCCCGGGCAACCATATCCAGCTGCGCAAAGCTGATCGGGGGTTCTGTGCGGGCATCCTTCTTCGCGCTGCCGCGGGGATACAGCTGCACGTTGGTGGCGGCGGGTAACTGCTGCTTGAGACTGGC
>JBMOPR010000848.1:0-5233 GCA_049323075.1 Pseudomonadota bacterium | reverse complement strand
CTCCGGCGCCACCGGCCTCGACGACTGTCTCGCACGACAAGCCCTTTGTCAGTGCCACCAAAGGATTCCCCATGACCGACAAAAAAAACAACCTGATCTGGATCGACCTGGAAATGACCGGCCTCGATCCTGACAGTGATGTGATCATCGAAATTGCCACCATCGTCACCGACGCCCACCTCAACATCCTGGCGGAAGGGCCGGTATTTGCGGTGCATCAGACGGAGGAAACCCTCGCCCGGATGGATGAGTGGTGCCAGCGCACCCACGGCCAGTCCGGCCTCACCGAACGGGTGCGCCAGAGCCTGGTGGACACCGCCGAAGCCGAACGCGTCACCCTGGATTTTCTATCCCGCTGGAGCGAAAACCGCGCTTCGCCCATGTGCGGCAACAGCATCTGCCAGGACCGCCGTTTCCTCTATCGTTACATGCCCAAGCTGGAAGCCTTCTTCCACTACCGCAATCTGGATGTGAGCACGGTGAAGGAACTGGCGCGGCGCTGGAATCCTTCGGTACTGAGCGGGATGAACAAGCAGGGCGCCCATCTCGCATTGGACGACATCCGCGAATCCATTGCGGAACTCCGACACTATCGCGAGCGTTTTTTCAAATTGTAATGACGGGAATGTCTGCGTGGCCGTTGCGCCCTGAACTGACGCCATGGCACACCCGCCACGCAGACCTGCCGCGACACCCCGCTCTCTTACGTCGGCCGTTTGCCGTTCTGCTCCGCCAGTGCCCACAGCACATGTTCCTTCAGCATGCCCCCTGCCGTCGCAAGGCGCTGGTTCAGCGCCGCGATAATCCTTTCTGAAAATGGCGCATTGCCCAGCCCCACCGCCAGATTCCGCTGCCAGCGTTCAAAACCGATGCGACGAATGGCCGAGCCTTCCGTGTTGCGCAAATAAGTCGCCTCGTCCCACGCAAACAGATCCAGCAGCGAGGATCTTTCCAGCAAATGCCGGGGCAGAAAATCCGCTTCCCGCGTGATTTTCGCAAACCGGTTCCAGGGGCACACCAGCTGGCAGTCGTCGCAGCCGAACACGCGATTGCCCATGGGCTTGCGCAATTCCAGCGGAATCGGTCCGTGCAGTTCGATCGTGAGGTAGGAAATGCATTTACGCGCATCCAGCTGATACGGCGCCACGATCGCCTGGGTGGGGCAGATGTCGATGCAGGCGCGGCACTGGCCGCAATGCTTGGTTACCGGTTCGTCCACCGGCAGTGGCAGATCCGTGTAGATTTCGCCCAGGAAAAACCAGGAGCCGGCACTGCGGTCCAGCAGCAGCGTGTGCTTGCCGATCCAGCCCAGGCCGGATTTTTCTGCCAGGGCTTTTTCCAGAATGGGGGCGCTGTCCACGAACGCGCGGTAGTCGAACGGGCCGATTGCGGCCGTGATTTTTTCGCCCAGTTGCGTCAGCCGCCGGCGGATCAGCTTGTGGTAGTCGCGGCCCAGTGCGTAGCGGGAAACAAAGGCCTTTTCCGGATCATTCAGCACTTCAACAATCTGCGGGTCCGGCGCCAGGTAATCCATGCGCGCGGTGATCACCCGCAGCGTGCCGGGCTGCAGTTCGGTGGGGCGCGAACGCTTGCTGCCGTGCCGCGCCATGTACTCCATCTCACCGTGATAACCCAGATCCAGCCAGCGCTGCAGGTAATGCTCGTGTTCACCCAGATCCACGTCCGTCACCGCTATTTTCTGAAACCCCAGCGCCTCGCCCCAGGCTTTGATCTGGTGCGCCAGCGCGGTGTAATCAAGGTCGGGGGACGGCACGGGGGAACCTCATGGGGCGGTGTCTGTGATATAACAATCTGATCGATGCCGGAACTGCAGGTGCAAGATCCAATGACGGAAAAATCCATGTCGCAAGCAGCGTCGCCCCAGTATACCAGCGAATGTCCGGCGGACCTTTACCGCGCCGCGGGTGTGCGCGAGCTGGACCGGGTGGCGATCCAGGAACAGGGCATTCCAGGCTTCACGCTGATGAGCCGGGCCGGTGCTGCTGCCTTCGCGTTGCTGCGGGAACGTTGGCCGCAGGCGCGGAAAATCACGGTGTTTTGCGGTGTCGGCAACAATGGAGGCGATGGCTATGTCATCGCGGCACTGGCGCAGCAGGCGGGGCTGCAGCCGCAGGTGATCCAGGTGGGCGATGCTGGCAGAAGCCAGGGCGATGCGCTGACGGCATTGCAACAGGCGCAGCAGGGCGGGGTGCCGTTCCATCTGTTTGCCCCTGGCAATATTGACGCGCAGCTGGCCGATGCCGATGTGATTGTTGATGCGCTCCTGGGCACAGGTCTGTCCGGTACCGTGCGCCCGGACTACTCCCTCGCCATCGATGCCATCAACCGCTCCGGCCTGCCAATCCTGGCGGTGGACATCCCCTCCGGCCTCTGCGCCGATACCGGCAGCGTTCTCGGCTGTGCGGTCAAGGCCATCGCCACCATCACCTTCATCGGCATGAAGCAGGGCCTGCTCACCGGCGAGGCCCATGCCTGCACCGGCGCGCTGTTTTTCGCCGGCCTCGACGTACCGGCAATCGTGTACCGCGCGGTTCCTCCCAGTGCCACCCTGGTCCGGCAAGATCATATAAAGGAATGGTTGCCACCCCGTTCCCGCCTTGCCCACAAGGGTAACAACGGCCATGTGCTGATTGTCGGTGGCGACGCGGGCATGGGCGGTGCCGTGGCGATGGCGGCGGAGGCCGCAGGCCGCGTGGGCGCGGGACTGGTGTCAGTGGTCACCCGTCCCGAGCATATTGCCCCCATCCTGGCGCGGCGCCCGGAGTGCATGGTCACCAGCCAGACCGATCTGGATCCGCTGCTGCAGAAGGCGACAGTGGTCGTCATCGGTCCCGGTCTGGGTCAGCAGGAATGGGGACAGTCGCTGCTGCGACAGGCGCTGGCCAGCTCGCTGCCACTGGTGCTGGACGCGGACGGACTCAACCTGCTGGCCCTCTGGCAGGAACAGGGCGATCCCTTGACTCGACGCGGCAACGGGGTGATCACGCCCCATCCAGGTGAGGCGGCACGGCTACTGCGTGCCCATCCAGCGTACGCCAGCACCGCGCAAATACAGCGCAACCGGTTTGACACCGTGCGAGCGCTTCAACAACAATACGCCGCCGTTGCCGTCCTCAAAGGCGCGGGCAGCCTGATCGCCGGCACCGATGGCCGGGTCTGGCTGTCCAATACCGGCAACCCCGGCATGGCCAGCGGCGGCATGGGCGATGTGCTCAGCGGCGTGATCGGCGGCCTGATCGCCCAGGGGCTGACTCTGGAACAGGCGGCGGCAGCCGGTGTCTGGATGCACGGCGCAGCGGCGGACAAGGCTGCGGCGCAAGGTGGGGAACGGGGGCTGCTGGCCACGGACTTGATGTCCTGGCTGCGGCAATGGGCAAACGGCAGCGGGTAAAGCGACATGAGCGAACTGCACTGGACACTTCCCGCCGAGGCGGACACGGTTGCACTGGGCCAGCGGCTGGCAGCCGTGCTGGCAAAAGGCGGCGTACTCTACCTGCAGGGCGATCTGGGGGCGGGCAAAACAACGCTCAGCCGGGGCCTGATCCAGGCGCTGGGCCATTCCGGCGCAGTGAAAAGTCCCACCTACACCCTGGTGGAGCCCTATGAACTGTCCTGCGGCAGGCTCTATCATTTCGACCTTTATCGCCTCAACGATCCCGAGGAACTCGAACTGATCGGCATCCGCGATTATTTCGATCCTGCAGCCATCTGCGTGGTGGAATGGCCGGACAAGGGGGGCGATGCCATCCCGGAACCCGACCTGATCCTGGAACTGGAAAAAGCCGGCACCGGTCGCAGTGCCACCCTGATCCCCAACACCCAGCTGGGGATGTTGATGGCCAAAAATCTGGCTTGATGCGCAAGAAAAACCGTCAATAGTTAACCTTTCGCATCCTGTAATCAATGAAAATTTGACCAGCAGGCAAAAAACGCCTAAATAGTGCTTGTCAAAAGTGCAGAAAGCTCATGAGGTTGGAAAACCCTTTGCAACGATCCCTCAGCATTCCGCTCCAAGCCCTGATATTGCTTGGCGCCGTCCTGTTCGCTCCGGTTTCCCTGGCCCTCGAGAAAATCACCAGTGTTCGCGTCTGGCAGGCGCCGGACAACACCCGCCTGGTCTTCGATCTGAGCGGCCCGATCGAGCACCAGCTGTTCACCCTGCAGAATCCAGACCGGGTGGTGATCGACCTGGCCCAGGCGGACCGAACCTCCGGTATCAACCTGCAGAATGCCAAAGGCGGCTTCATCACCAATGTGCGCAGCGCGCCCCAGGGGGCCAGCGGCCTGCGGGTGGTGCTGGATCTGTCCCAGCCCCTGCAGCCCAAGAGTTTCCTGCTCAAACCCAATGCCCAATATGGTCATCGCCTGGTGATCGACCTGTTTCAGCTGGAAACCGCCGTCGCGTCTGCGTCGACACCCGCGCCTGCACCCGCTCCATCACCTGTCGCCACACCATCGGTGCCCCCGGCCAGCCAGCGCGCGCCGGCGCCAAAGCCCACCCCTTATCCAGGTCCGGTGGCCCAGCCAACCCCGGCGCCAACCCCCAGCCCGGCACCGGCCGTTGTCAGCGCTCCCAAACCGGTTACCAGCAGTGGCGGACGTGACATCGTGATCGCCATCGACGCCGGCCATGGCGGTGACGACCCCGGCGCCAGTGGGCCGCGCGGCACCCGCGAAAAAGATGTGGTACTGCAGATTTCCCGCCGCCTCTACAGTACCCTGAACGCGGAAAAGGGCATCAAGGCCGTACTCGTGCGCAACGGCGACTACTTCCTGCCGCTGGCTTCCCGGCGCGAAATCGCCCGCAAGAAACACAAGGCCGACCTGTTCGTCTCCATTCATGCCGACGCAGCCCACAACCGCAAGGCCCGCGGCGCCTCGGTGTTCGCCCTGTCCCGCAGCGGCGCCACCAGCACCCTGGCCCGCGTGCTGGCGGAAAAGGAAAACGAATCCGACCTGATCGGCGGTGTCAGCCTGGATGACAAGGACGAAATGCTGGCCAGCGTCCTCGCCGACCTGGCGATGGAAGGCAGCATGGAACACAGCCTGAAAGTGGGCAATATGGTGCTGGGCGAGGTTGGCCGGCATACGCCGCTGCACAGCCGGCGGGTTGAGCAGGCCGGTTTTGCCGTATTGAAGTCCGCCGACATTCCCTCGATCCTGGTGGAAACCGGCTTCATCTCCAATCCGTCCGAGGAAGCCAACCTGCGTT
>JBMOPR010000847.1:0-5233 GCA_049323075.1 Pseudomonadota bacterium | reverse complement strand
ATGGTGTGGATGCGTTCCCGCTGAATCCGTTTGCGTCATTTGATTCCGATAATGACAACATTCCCGCCCGTCCAGCCAACCTGGCGGCGGATGATCCGCAACTGGCCGGGCTGACCTTCGACAATTGCCCGTCCACACCGAATCCGGACCAGCAGGATGCTGACGCCGACGGTTTTGGCAATGGCTGCGACAAGGACGATGACAACGACGAGGTGCTGGACGGCGATGATGCCTTCCCGCTGAACGGGGACGAATCCGCTGATGCCGACAGCGACGGCACCGGCAACAACAGCGACGAAGACGATGACAACGACGGCGTGAACGACGCGTTCGATGCCTTCCCCACCAATGCGAACGAATCCGTCGACACCGATGACGATGGCACCGGCAACAATACCGACACCGATGACGATGGTGACGGCGTGGCCGATGTCAACGACGACTTCCCGCTGGACGACACCCGCTCCGACAAGACCGATGCCGACAATGACGGCTGGCCCGCTGAACAGGATGCAGATGACAACAACAACAGCGTGCCCGGCACCACCTTCGTCGACACCGACCAGGATGGCGTGGGCAACACCACCGACACCGACGACGATAACGACGGCGTGCCGGATGTCAGTGACGATCTGCCCCTGGATGCCACTGATTCGGTCGACACCGACGGCGACGATTCCGGCAACAAGACAGACACAGACGATGACGGCGATGCCGTGGCCGATGTCGACGACAAATTTCCGCTGGATGCCAATGAATCCATCGACACCGATCAGGATGGCATTGGCAACAGCGCCGATCCCGATGACGACAACGACGGCGTGACCGATGCCAACGACAGCAACGCCACCAATCCGGACGTGGACAGTGATGGCGTGTTTGACGGCAGCGACAACTGCCCGGCCATTGCCAACCCGGATCAGCGCAACGCGGATCAGGATGCCAACGGTGGTGACGCCTGCGACAGTGACGACGACAACGACACCGTGGCCGATGGTGGCGACAACTGCCCGCTGGTCAGCAACACCGACCAGCTCAATACCGATGCAGACAGCACCGGCAACGTCTGCGACGGCGATGACGATGGTGACGGCGTGGGCGATGCAGCCGATGCCTTCCCGCTCAACGCCAATGAATCCGCCGACAGCGACAACGACACCGTGGGCGACAACGGTGACAACTGTCCGCAGGTAGCGAATTCCGATCAGGCCAACAACGGTGACGACGACCTGGGCAACGTCTGCGACAGCGATGACGACAACGACGGCGTCAGCGACACCACTGAAACCGGCAACGGCACCAATCCGCTGCTGGCGGACACCGACAGTGACACAGTCAATGACGGCACTGACAACTGCGCACTGGTCAGCAACAGCGACCAGCTCAACAGCGACAATGATGCCAGCGGCAATGTCTGCGACGCAGACGATGACAACGACACCGTGGCCGATGCCAGTGACAACTGCCCGCTGCTCAGCAACAGCAACCAGGCGGACAGCAATGACAATGGCGTGGGTGATGCGTGCGAAGCGCCGCCTGCCAACGTGGCCGGCTTCTGGCTGGCTGCCATCACCACTGCCACTGAATCCGAAACCGGATCTGTACCCGGCGGCGGCAATCTGGCCGACATCTGCCGCACCAATGTGGGCAGCAAGAAAGCCGGCATCGCCTTCGTCAAGCAGAACGGCAGCGAACTGCACTTCGTGTTCGGCAACGATGGCGGTGACAACGGAGACAACGGCACCCTCGATGGCCTTGGCAATGTTCAGTTCGGCAACACCGACGACGGCTGGAACCAGTACGGCCAGAGCGGCTTCCAGTTCAGCGTGCGCGAAAGCTTCAGCTTCACCGGCACGCTCGATGATCTGGAAAATCCGGCGGCCATGAACGGTGTCACCATCACTGAAACCGTGACGGTCTACACCGGCGAGAACCAGACCGGAACAGTGGCGGCCACCTGCGCTTACACCTTCACTGGTGGCCTCAGCCGCATGCCGCAGGTTGCCGCCAGCGCACTGCTGGACGGTGCTGGCACGGATCAGGGCCTGGGCTTCACCGACAGCTGGCGTTTCAGCGTTCAGGAAACCGGCATGGAAATTCTGGAGTTCGGCTACACCACCATTTCCACTGACGGCAGCGCAGATTACGCGTGGACCGGCAGCGACTGGACGCTGCGCGACCGCACCACCTGGATGCTGAGCGCCACTGGCTGGAACGAGTTCGCCGATGCGCCGTCAGTGGACGGAACACCGGCCACCACCGCGATTCTGGCCCGTGGCACCACCGGCAATTACGGCAGCCGTTGGGAAATGGCAGGTTATGCCAGCGCCATCACCGGTCTGCCCATGCGTGAATTCCCCGGCGAAGAATGGGAGGAAGGCCTGGCCGATCCTGCTGCCAACTTTGCCGGCGACAACGCGCGTGGCGTAGGTGTGGCGGTGACGTCGCTGATGGATGAGTACGAAATCCTGTGCGACCTGAACATGCCGAAATACGGGCTGCTGCAGTGTGAAAACTGGATCCTGCAGAGCTTCCCCGTCTCGGGCAACGATCAGGATGTCACTACCGACAACCTGGCGGACGCGCTGAGTGATGTGTTGCATGCCAACGGTTCCGTGCCGACTACGCCCATCGGCGGAGTGCCCGTGGGTCGTATTTACAACGGCAACAGTGAAACCCATGTGTTCGCCTGGCTGACCGGCAGCAACGTCAGTGGCAGTGCCGGTACGGGTGGCATTGTGGAGTTTTACACGCACACGGCGCCCAACATGACCTCGCAGAAAATTGCAAATGTCGCCGCTGACTGGAATATCACTGATCCGTCCGGCACCGGTGCGCTGGTGTTGCGCTTCACCCTTCCGGATGCCATCCACGCCGACGAGTTCTTCGCTGATTACGAAATGCATCGCAACGTGGTGCTGGCGGCGGTGGCGTTGGCCGATGCCAATCCGTACCTGCGCGCCGGGCACTTCTCGCCCAGCGGCACCGTGCAGCAGCACACCGCGCTGAACGGCGTGGCGCTGAACGAACTGCTCACCGGCTTCGCTTACCAGAAACCGGACACCGATGCAGATGGCGTCAGCGATGATATGGACAACTGTCCGGCTGTTGCCAATGCCGACCAGCTCGATGAAAACGGCAATGGTCGCGGTGATGCCTGCGAAGGCGGCGGTGGAACCGATAGCGACAATGACACCGTGCCGGATGTCAGCGACAACTGCCCCATGATGCCCAACGCCGATCAGACCGATACTGACACGGATGGCATCGGCGATGTCTGCGACAACGGTGGCGGTGGTTCCCTGGTGGACACCGACAGCGATGGCGTGATCGACAGTCAGGACGCCTTCCCTGACAACGCCAGTGAGCAGCGCGACAGCGACGGTGACGGTACAGGCGACAACAGCGACGCCTGCCCCTACACCGCCAGCGCCACCTGTGCCGATCCCGGCGTGAACATGCAGGGGGTCTATCTGGCCAGCATTACCGCCACCGGTCTGGAGTGGGATGAGTCGACGCAGCAATGCGTGACCATCACCAACGGCAGCCGTGCGCATCTCCTGAAGTTCCGTCAGCTGGGCAACCAGCTGGTGATGAGCGGTGAGGATGAAAACGGCAGCTGGGAGGATTACGGCACCATCGCTGCCAACGGCCAGTTCCAGATCCAGAACGTTGCCGATGGCTTCCAGTTGAGCGGTACCTTTGTAGCCGGCTCAGTGTTCAATGTCAGCTACACCGACAACGCCGATGGCTGCGCGCAGAGTGGCACCGGCACCTTCAATCCGGGCGCGGACATCGCCGAAAACAGCGTGGGCGATGTGGGCCTGGTGCATTTCGATGGCGACAGCTTCACTGACGGTGCCAGCGGCACCGAAGTGCTGGAGTTCGAATACGGCATCATTTCCAGCCTGGCCCTGGAGCAGCGTTTCGAATACGACCTGGACACCAGCGCCTGGGTGGATGTCAGCACTTTCCCGGGTCTGGAATATTTCATCACCGACGTGGGCATTGAATCCGTGCAGGACCGTTATCGCATCAGCGGTTACGTCAATGCCGGCCAGACCGCTATTGGCCAGCCCGCCACCAGCGACGGACAGGCCCTGTCCTCGCTCACCAGCCTGCATGTGGACCTGCGCGAGCTGAACGTGGAAAACCTGCCCATGTTGCCGCTGCTGGGTGGTACCTACGGTGCCGCCATCGCGCCGGACAGCCTGTTCGCCACCGGTGCCCGGGCCTATTTCGCCACCCTCACCCAGCAGGTGTCGCTGTACAGTTTCTGGTGTGACGATGACTGGAACCAGTACGTGGTGGATACCTACACTGGATGCCAGAACGTGGTAGCCAAGTCCTATCAGGATTTCAACACAGACGGACAGATGGACCCGGTGGCTGCGACGGCGCTGGATGAGGTGGTATCCACACCGGCCGACTTCAACAGCGGCACCGTCGGTGGTACTGGCCTGTGGCTGGGCGATGGCGAGGATGTGGTGAGCGGCGTCGGCGGCAGCGAGTACCATCCCTACTACCTCAACGGCTATCTGATCAGTGACAACGGCAATGCCAACGGAGCCAATCCGGTGCTGCGTATCGTCAAGCATTACCAGAACACCTCCAACTACTGGGCGGAGAAAGTGGTGATCGCGGAAGTGCCGTTCACCGCCACCACCGTGAACGGTGTCAATGTGATCCAGTGGGACACTCCAGCCCGCGTGATGCAGTTGGGCCATCTGGACAGCGAGCAGGCGCACCCGTTCCTGTTCGAGGAGTCGGCACTCGACAGCCAGCCTCTGGTGCGTCGCGGCGAGCGCCAGATCAGCGGTACCGTGGAGCATGAGCTGCTGTACAACCTCACCGCGAAGGACCAGATCCTGAATGCCTTCGAGATTGTCCCCGGGCCCTGATTGCTCGGGGGATCAGCCACCACGAAGCCGCCTGCAAGGGCGGCTTCTTTTTTTGGAAACCCCGCACCGGCACACCCGCACTCACACACCTGCACAGACATGCCCGCCCGACTGGGATAAAATCCCCGCAACTGTTCCCGCGAGCAACCTGGCCCATGCTGCACCACCAATCCCAACTGGTCTGTCACGAATGCGACGCGCTGTTGCAGGCCACGCATGCCGATCCGGGCCAGAAACTGGTGTGTCCGCGCTGTGGCTGCACCCTGTACAAGCCGCGCCGCGATTCCATCAATCGTGGCCTCGCGCTCAGTCTCACCGCGCTGATCCTGTTC
>JBMOPR010000846.1:3495-5238 GCA_049323075.1 Pseudomonadota bacterium | reverse complement strand
GGTAACCAGGGCCAACACCATCGCCACTGATATACAGTTCGCCAATTGCGCCCACCGGCAACAGCTCCTGCTGTTCACCCAGCACATACAGGCGCACGTTGTAGTTGGGCCGGCCAATGGGCAGCGCTGACGCCGACAGGTCGCGTTCCACATCAATTTCGTAGTAGGCCGCAATGTCAGTGCACTCGGTCGGGCCGTAACTGTTCACCAGCTGGCACCGGCTTTGCCGCAGCCAGTTGGCCAGACGCGGCAGGTTGATCGGTTCGCCGCCGAGGAACAGGTAGCGCAACGATTGCAGGCCCTGCCACTGCTGTATTTCATCCTGCAACGGATAGAAGGCGCTGGGCGCGCAGTTGATCCAGGTGATGTGCTGTTGCTCGATCACCTGCTGAATGGCGTTGATGTCGTATTCCTGGAAATCCGGAATCACCAGCGTGGCACCGCACAGCAGCGGGCCGAACAGATTTTTCTGGGTGAGATCGAAACCGACGGCGCTCAGCAGCAGGAAGCGATCGCTGGACTGCATATTGAACTGGTTGATATACCAGTGCAGCAGGTTGATTTCGGAGCGGTGATAAACGCTAGTGCCTTTCGGCTTGCCAGTGGAACCGGATGTGAAAATCACATACAGCAGGCGTTCGGGATCGTGCGCGACGGCAGGCGCAGAAGCCGGTTGTGCGGCGATCGCTGCCTGTGCAATATCCCACTGAATCCAGTTGATCGACGCGGGCAGATTCGCGGTCAGATGCGCACGGGTGACGCCTATTTTGATCTGCGCATTGTCCAGAATATAGCGCAGACGTTCTTCCGGATAACTGGCATCGAGCGGCACATAGGTGGCGCCGGCCTTGATCACGCCGAGAATGGCGGTCATCAGATGCAGGTTGCGATCCAGACATACGGCAACGCGGTCGCCCGGCTGCACACCCTGTTGTTGCAGATAGTGCGCAAACTGGTTGGTCTGCTGCTGCAACTGGGCGTAGGTCAGCTGCTCATTGCCACACACAATAGCGACGGAAGTCGAATGCTGTGTGGCGCTGGTGTCGAACCACTGTGGCAACGACAGCGTGCGATCGTAATCCAGCGCCGTCAGGTTCCATTCCACCAGCTGCTGTTCCACTTCGTCTTTCGACAGATACTGATGGCGCGCAATGTCAGCATCGGGCTGCTGCGCCAGACAGGCCAGCAGATGGGTGAAATGCTGCATCATCGCTTGCAGCGTGGATTCGGCGAACAGGTCGGTGTTGTACTGAATGGTACCGCCAAGGCCGCCGGCCTCGTCCCACAAGGTCAGCGTGAGATCAAATTTGGCCGCGTCGATACCGGGATTATAGGGTTCAAGCTGGATATCGCCCGCTGCTGCCAGTTCGCCGGTATTGCTCTGCTCCACCGGCAGATTCTGATAAGCCAGCATCACCTGGAACAACGGTGAACGACTCATGTCGCGGGCGGGATCGACCGCTTCCACGATCTGCTCGAACGGAACGTCCTGATGGGCGAAACCGTCCAGCACGCGGGTTTTCACCTGCTGCAGCAACTGGCGGAACGATGCATCCGGTTGCAGCTGGGTGCGAATGGCCAGTGTGTTGACGAAAAAGCCCACCATGTTTTCCAGCTCGGAACGATCACGCCCCGCTACCGGTGTGCCGATGCAGAAATCGTTCTGTCCGGCGTAGCGCTGCAGCAACACGGCGAAACCGGCCAGCAGGCTCATGAACAGGGACGCATTTTCTGCTTGCGCCA
>JBMOPR010000846.1:0-3485 GCA_049323075.1 Pseudomonadota bacterium | reverse complement strand
CGGGTGGATGCCGGCACGTTGAAACGCACCGAGGCGCCGTTGTAGGTCTGCACCGGTGGACGTTTGAAATCGGTCGGCAGGTTCAGTGCCGGTACATCCGCCAGGGTGTCCCTCCAGTAACCCAGCATGCGTTGCAACACGGTATCCGTCAGACGCGCGCGTTGCCACGCAGCAAAATCCGCATACTGCAACGGCGCCGGTTCGAAATACACATCGCCGTGCACGGAAATCTGCACGTAGGCATTCGCCAGATCACGCACCAGCAGATTCATCGACCAGCCGTCGGTGACGATGTGGTGAATGACTACAGCAAATACGTGCTCATGATCGTTGAGGCGGAACAGGCGCGAGCGGAACAGCGGGCCCTGTGCCAGATTGAACGGCGTCATCAGCTCGATGGCGGCGAGGCGTTTCAATTCCACGTCCTGGCGGGTCAAGCCATCATCGTCCACCTGTGTCAGCGGCAATTTCCAGTCCTGCGGCGGCAGGATCTGTTGATACGGGCCCT
The DNA here is from genome assembly GCA_049323075.1 of Pseudomonadota bacterium. Taxonomy (GTDB): domain Bacteria; phylum Pseudomonadota; class Gammaproteobacteria; order Pseudomonadales; family Ketobacteraceae; genus Ch67. The sequence goes on along the minus strand of JBMOPR010000846.1, from coordinate 2,977 downwards.
GCTCGTCTTCCAGAAAAATGGCGCGCAGTCCTTCGTGACGGTTGAATACCTTGCCCAGCGCAGTTTCAAGCGCCCCCACATCCAGTGCGCCGCGAATGCGGATCACCGATGGCACATTGTAGGCAACAGAGCCGGGTTCAATCCGGTCCAGCAGCCACAGCCGCTGCTGGGCAAACGACAGAGGAATGCGTTGACTGCGATCCACCGCCGTAATGGCCGGCTCGTCCAGCTCCCGCGCACTGCGTGCAATTTTTGTCGCCATGGCCTCGACGGTGGGAGCGAGCATCAGATCGCGAATCTGGAAGGTGACGCCCAGTTGCCGGCGCACACGCGATGCCACCTGCGTTGCCAGCAGGGAATGCCCGCCCAGCTCGAAGAAATTATCGGTGACACCGACACGATCCACCCGCAATACGTCCTGCCAGATCTGCACCAGCGCCACTTCGGTTTCATTGCGCGGATCGACAAACGGCGTGGTGCGCTGCTGCCACTGCGGTTTTGGCAGCGCCTTGCGATCGACTTTGCCGTTGGGCGTCAGCGGGAAAACGTCCAGCAACAGCCAGGCATCCGGCACCATGAAACGTGGCAGGAACTGTTCGGCGCGCTGTTTCAGTTCGTGCGTAAAAGCGGCCTGATCAGACGGCAGTTCGCGGCAGACGATCCAGGCCACCAGCTGGTCGGTACCCGCATCGGATTTCAGCACATCCACCAGCGATTCTTTCACGTTGGCATGCTGGTTCAGCAGATTCTGGATTTCCCCAGCTTCGACACGGTAACCACGCAACTTGATCTGGTGATCGCGACGGCCCAGATATTCAACGACGCCATTTTTGCGATACCGCACGCGGTCGCCAGTGCGGTACATCAGTGGCTGGCCTGTCACCTGCGGGTTTGCCACAAACACCTGCACCGTCAGTTCCGGATTATGCAGATAACCGGGGCCCACGCCGTCACCGCCGATACACAGTTCACCCACGGCACCGACAGGCAGCAGTTCCTGGTGTTCGCCCAACACATACAGTTGCACGTTGTAGTTGGGACGACCAATCGGCAGCACCGCCGCATTCAGATCCGCATCCAGTTCAATGCGATGCCAGGCGGCGATATCCGCGCACTCGGTAGGACCGTAGCTGTTCACCAGTTCGCAGGACGTCTGCCGCAGCCAGGCCGACAGACGCGCCAAGTTGATCGGCTCGCCGCCCAGAAACACCTGCCGCAGTGATTTGAGTTTCGGCCAGTCCTGTTCATTATCCACCAGCGGATAAAACGCGCTGGGTGCGCAGTTGATCCAGGTGATGTTTTCCTTTGCGATCAGATCGATGATGCGGGCCGGATCGTATTCCTGGAAATCCGGAATCACCAGCGTGGCGCCGGACGCCAGAGGCGCGAACAGGTTTTTCTGCGTCAGGTCGAAACCGATGGCGCTCAGCAGCAGAATGCGATCGGACGGTTGCAGGGAAAATTCGTTGCAATACCAATCCAGCAGGTTCACTTCGGAACGGTGATACGCGCCGGTGCCTTTGGGTTTGCCGGTGGAGCCGCTGGTGAAAATAACATACAGCCAGGCGTCGCTGGCAACGTTCACCTGCGTCGGCAACGACGTCGCCACTGCACTCGCCTGCACCGCTTCGTCCAGCAACAGCCATTCGCAATCGGACGGCAGATTGGGTGTCAGATGCTGGCGCGTGACCAGCACGCGGATGCGGGCCTGCTCCAAAATGTAACGGATGCGTTCTTCCGGATATGCGGCATCGATGGGCACATAGGCGGCACCGGCTTTGAGTATGCCGAGAATCGCGGTCATCAGGTGCAGATTACGGTCCAGCGCAACACCGACAAGATCGCCGGGGCCGACACCGTTGGCCAGCAACTGATGGGCAACGCGATTCGACAGCCGATCCAGCTCGGCATGCGTCAGCGCCTCATCGCCACAACGCACTGCGGTGCCGTTGGCGTGACGCTGCGACGCCTGATGAATCAGCGAGTGCACGCAGAGTTCGCGATCATAGGTTCGTGCCGTCTGGTTCCATTCCACCAGCTGGGTCTGGATTTCCTGCCGATCCAGCACGTTGAATTCGTACAGCGCCCGATCCGGATTGGCGGCGACGGCAGCACACAGGCGTTCGAACTGGCGCGCAAAACGCTGCGCCGTTTCCGCTTCGAACAGATCGGTGTTGTAGGTCAGCGAGCCCCCAATGGCGTTGTGCTGGGGCCAGAGCGTCAGGGTCTGCTCGAACTTGGCGGTTTCAATATCCAGATTGAACGGTGCCAGTTCGATGTCGCCCAGTTGTGTGGGCTGAATCCCGGTATCGTTGTCCACCGGAATGTTCTGGTACACCAGCATCACCTGGAACAGCGGCGAGCGACTCATGTCGCGCACCGGGTTGATGTCCTCAACGATCTGTTCGAACGGCACATCCTGATGTTCGAAACTGCTCAGGGCTGATTCGCGCACGGCATCCAGCAACTGGCGGAAACTCATGGTGGGTTGCGGCGTTACCCGCAGCGCCAGGGTGTTGACGAAGAAACCGACGATGGATTCCAGTTCCGGCCGGTCGCGGCCCGCCACCGGTGTGCCCACGCAGAAATCATCCTGACCGGAGTATTTCTGCAACAGCGAGGCATAGGCCGCCAGCATCACCATAAACATCGTTGACTGGGATTCTGCGCCCAGCAGCTGCAGTTTCTCCGCGGTATCAGCCGACAGTTCCAGCCGCACGCTGCCACCGTGGAAAGCCTGCACCGGTGGGCGGCGGAAATCCGTGGGCAGTTCCAGCGCAGGAACATCCGCCAGGCGGTCGCGCCAGAACGCAATTTTCTGCGCCAGGTTTTCCTGCGACAGAACGGTACGTTGCCAGGCCGCGAAATCGGCATATTGCAACGGCAACGGTGCAAACTGCAGACGGCCGGTGGACTTGAGCTGCGCGTAGGCCTGCGCCAGATCGCGCACCAGAATGCCATTGGACCAGCCATCGGT
>JBMOPR010000845.1:0-5241 GCA_049323075.1 Pseudomonadota bacterium | reverse complement strand
GGATTGGGTATCATGTTGGTGTCTCCTTGGTTGTCTGGCTATCAATCCACGATATGTTTGGAAAACCGCCCCCGGTATTCCCGCGGCGACAATCCCACCTTGCGCTTGAACATTTTTGAAAACGAACTCACGTCCTCATAACCGATATTCTGCGTGATTTCGGCGATGGTCTGCTTGCTGGTTTCCAGCAGGCGCTTGGCCATTTCGATGCGCACGGTCTGCAGATAGGCCAGCGGCGATTCACCGGTGGCGGATTTGAAACGGCGGATCAGCGTGCGCGGACTCATGGCCTTTTCTTCCGCCAGCCAGGCCAGGGAAAAATCCTCGGCATGGTGTTCGTCGATCCATTCCTGGATGGAGCGGATGGCATCGTCGTTGTGATACTTGTTCTGGTTCGAGGCGAAATAGGTGAGCTGGGATGCGCGCCCTGCGTCCAGCACCATCGCCTTGGCGGACTCGATCGCGGTTTCGTGATCGATATAGAGCTCGATCAGGTACAGCCCCATGTCGAACCAGGCAGTGCCGCCGCCGGAACAGAAAATGCGGCCGTCGGTGGTGATCAGCTGCTCTGGCACCAGATTCACCTGCGGGTACCGTTTGCGGAAACGCTCGGCGTGGGCCCAGTGGGTGGTGGCCTTGCGGCCGTCGAGCAGGCCCGCCTCCGCCAGGAAAAATGCGCCGGTGCAGTTGCTGACGATCTGGGTGCCGCGTTCGTAATAATGCTGCAGCAACGCCACCAGATCGCGATTGCGCGCCAGTGCCTTGTCCACATCACCACCGATGCTGGGCACCAGCACCACGTCGGGCTGGCCGATCTGGTCGAAACGGCAGTCTGCCTGCAGCACCAGATTGTTCAGGCAGCGGATCGCATTGCCGTCCGGCGTCGCCAGTTGCACGCGGAATTTCGGCGCCAGACTTTTGCCCTGGAAATAATTCCAGGCGGTGCCCGCCGTGGACAGCAGATCGATGACGCCGACAATGGAGGTGGCAAACGCATAGTCAAAACCGAGGATGGAAACCTGGATCATGGGTGTCACATTCAGCCAAAAACAAGTCGGAAACGACGATTACACAGTTTGACAGCGGATGCAAACATTGCCAAACCTTTCGCTACCCTCAAGCAAGGCCGTTACCGCAAGGCCCGCCACCCGAAGGACGCCTCCATGTCGCTGATTCCCCGCCAGGATCTTGATTTCATTCTGTTTGACCTGCTGCAGGCCGGTGCGTTGCTGCACTACCCGCGCTACCAGGACCACAGCCTGGACACCTTCAGCCAGTCCATCGACACCGCCACCCAGATCGCCGAGCGCTATTTCGCGCCGCACAATCACCTGGCGGACGAAAAAGAACCCTGGTTTGACGGCGAAAAGGTGCACACGATTCCGGAAGTGAAGGCGGCGTTTTATCATTTTGTGGACTCCGGCCTGCTCAACGCGCGGCAGGATTATGAGGACGGCGGCATGCAGCTGCCCGCCACCATCGCGGCAGCCTGCACGGCGCAGATCACGGCGGCGAATCCCTCCACCGCCGGCTATCCGTTTCTCACCATGGCGGCGGCAAACCTGATCGCGCATTTCGCCAGCGTCGGGCTGCAGCAGAAGTATCTGCCCTTGATGCGCAGCGGCAAGGCCACCGGCACCATGGCGCTGACCGAACCGGACGTGGGTTCGTCACTGGCGGATATCAAGACCGCCGCCACGCCCACCGCTCAAGGCCACTACCTGATTCGCGGCCACAAAATGTTTATCTCCGGCGGCGATCACGATCTGACGGACAACATCGTGCATCTGGTGCTGGCGCGCATCAAAGGGGCTCCGGCAGGCGTGAAAGGCATCTCGCTGTTTCTGGTGCCCAAGTGGCTGGTGGACGACAACGGCCAGCCGCAACAGCGCAACGACGTGGCGCTGGCGGGCCTGCTGCACAAGATGGGTTATCGCGGCACCACCTCCACCGTGCTGAACTTTGGCGAAAAGGATCAGTGCGTTGGCTACCTGATTGGCGAGGCCCACGCCGGTCTGAAATACATGTTCATGATGATGAACGAAGCGCGCATCGGTGTCGGTCTGGGTGCGGCAGTTATCGGTTATCGCGGTTATGTGGAATCGCTGGCATATGCGCGGGAACGGCCGCAGGGGCGCCATCCCGGCAACAAGGATTCGAACTCGGCGCCGATACCGATCATCGAGCACGCCGACGTGAAGCGCATGCTGCTGGCGCAGAAAGTCTATGCCGAGGGCGCGCTGGCGCTCTGCCTGTATGCCAGCACGCTGGTGGACACGCTTGAAAACAGCAGCGACGACAGCGAGCGCAACAACGCACGGGAACTGCTGGACCTGATCACGCCCGTCGTCAAATCCTGGCCGGCGGAATTCGGCTGCAAGGCCAACGAACTGGCGATCCAGGTGCTGGGTGGCTGCGGTTACACGCGGGAATATCCGGTGGAACAGTGCTATCGCGACAACCGCCTGAATCCGATTCACGAAGGCACCCACGGCATCCAGGCGCTGGACCTGCTGGGTCGCAAATTGTGGCAGAACGGCAGCGCCGGCCTGAAACAGCTGGGCCGGGAAATCATGACAACCATCGCCCGGGCCAGCGCCGTGCCGGCGTTGCAGCAGGAAACCAAAGCACTGCAGGACGCGCTGCAGCTGGTCACCGCGCTCACCGGCAAGCTGGGCCAGCAATTGCAGACACAGGGCCCGGATGTCGCGCTGGCGAACGCATCGGTTTTTCTCAGCCTCACCGGCCATATTGTTGTGGGCTGGATATGGCTGTGGCAAGCTACGGTCGCTCACGAAAAAATGCAAGGGGATGCTGCCAATGCCGGATTTTACAAGGGCAAACTGCAGGCCTGCCGCTATTTCTTCCGCTGGGAACTGCCGCAGATCCAGCACTGGAACCAGTTGCTGCAATCAGAAGACGACACCTGCCGTACCATGCAGAACGATTTTTTCTAACGGCCATTGCGCCATTTTTTTACAGAGGAATTTATGGAACACGTCAAAGTCAGTCAGGAAGGCCACGTTCTTGTCATCTACATCGACCGCGCCGAAAAATACAACGCCCTGTCCCCCGCGATCTATCACGCCATTGGCAAGGCACTGAAGCGGCTGAACGATGATCCCGAATTGCGCGTTGCCGTACTGCACGCAGCCGGCAAGCATTTCACCGCCGGCGTCGAACTGGATCTGTGGGCGCCGATTTTCGGCAGCGGTTCCGCCTTCCCCGTGCAGCCTGACGAGATCGATCCGATGGGCCTCACCGGCCCGCGCCACACCAAGCCCCTGATCATCGCCGTGCAGGGTTACTGCTTCACCTGGGGCGTGGAAATCCTGCTCAACACCGAAATCCGCATCGCCGCTCGCGATACGCAATTCCAGATGCTGGAAGTGCAGCGCGGCCTGTATCCCTGCGGTGGCGCCACCCTGCGTCTGCCGAAAGAAGCCGGCTGGGGCAACGCCCATAAAGTGCTGCTCACCGGCGAACGCTGGAGCGCGGAAGAAGCCTACCGCTGGGGCATGGTGCAGGAACTGGTGGAACCGGGCGAGCAGTTCAACAAGGCCATGGAATACGCGCAGAAGATTGCCGATTGCGCCCCGCTGGGGGTGCAGGGTCTGCTGAAATCCACCCGCACTGCCGAGACGGAAGATCACGCCACGGCCGTGAACCAGATGTTTGTGGATCTGGTGCCGGTGATGAAAAGTGAAGATGCGGCCGAAGGCGTGAAATCCTTTATCGAACGGCGCAAAGCTGTGTTCAAGGGGAAATAACATGCGCGCACTGCAAGTTGAAGCCTTTGGCGATCCCAAGGCACTCCGTGTTTCCGATCTGCCCGAGCGTTCGCCCGGCAGCGGCGAAATCAAGCTGCGCATGGGCGGTGTCGGTATCGGCTTTTTCGACGGCCTGCTGGTGAAAGGTGAATACCAGATCAAGCCGCCACTGCCCTTTGTGCCCGGCAGTTCCATCGCGGGCGTGGTGGAAGAAGTGGGCGACGGCGTGACGCACCTGAAGGTGGGTGATCATGTGGCCGGTTTTGCATTGCTGGGCGGACTGGCGGAGAAAATCACGCTGAATGCCATGTCGTGCTTTGCGATTCCGAAAGCAATTCCCCTGGTGGATGCCGCGAATTTTTTTGTCGCCTACGCCACCGGCCTGTACGGTCTGCGCGAATGCGGCCGGCTGCAACCGGGCGAAACCGTGCTGGTGCTGGGAGCGTCCGGCACCACCGGTTCCACTGCCATTGAAATCGCCAAGGCCATGGGCGCGCGGGTGATTGCAGCGGCGTCCACCGAAGCCAAACGCCAGCGCTGCGTGGAAGCCGGTGCCGACGTCACGGTGGATTCCTCCAGCGACGGCTGGCACCAGCAGGTGAAATCCGTCATGGGGCGCGGCGTGAATGTGGTGTACGACCCGGTGGGCGGCGATTTCACTGAAGCGGCATTGCGGCTTATGGCACCGGGCGGACGTCACCTGATCGTGGGCTTCGTCACCGGGATTGCGAAAATTCCGTCGAACCTGCTGCTGTTGAAACGCTGTTCCATCGCCGGCGTGAACTGGGGTGGCGAAACCATGGAAAATCCCGCCATCGTTCCGCCGGTGATCCAGCAACTGGTGGAATGGACCGTGGCAGGCAAACTCAAAACCAGACCCGACCATGTGTTTCCACTGGAGCGGACCGGTGAAGCGTTCGAATCCATTTTCAACCGCAGTTCCAGCGGGAAGATTGTGATTACGCCATAACTGTGAGTGTACCGACGAATTCCGGCCATGCCGGGATTCGTCACCCTCCCCCCAGACGCCGCTCCAGCCTTTGCAGCTCCGCTTCCACTTTTGCACGATCATCATCACGCACATTGACGTGGCCCAGTTTGCGACCGGGCCGCTTCTGTTTGTCGTACAAGTGAAGCGTGACCGCCGCTGACAGCAAAGCATCCGGCGGCGCATCGGTTCCCAGAATATTGACCATGCCAGCGTGCCCTTTTGCGTCACACGCGCCCAGCGGCCAGCCCAGAATTGCACGCAGATGGTTTTCAAACTGGCTGGTGGTGCTGCCCTGCTGCGTCCAGTGCCCGCTGTTGTGTACCCGGGGAGCCACTTCATTCAGACAGAGCCGGTCCTCCAACACGAAATATTCCAGCGCCAGCACACCCACATACTGCGTCCGCTGCAACATCTGGCGCACTTTTTCACACGCTGCCTGCAGCGCCGGCTCCGGCAGATCGATAGCCGGTGCCAGCGATG
>JBMOPR010000844.1:0-5244 GCA_049323075.1 Pseudomonadota bacterium | reverse complement strand
GTTGCAGCTGGCACGACAACTCGAACAGGCCCGCCCCTGGTTTGGCCGGCAGCCACAGTTGTAAAGGGCGGGAATCTTCAGAAAGCGTGCCTTCACCGTTATGTTATGGCGAATTCGTCGCGGTTGGTGCTGTCCTGCAGTTCGGTCTTTTTCAGTTCTGACCGGATCAGATCCTTGAGCCGGTTTTCGCTGACCGGACCCTGCTCGATAAAGGCATCCAGCATTCTTTTCACGCGTACCAGATGCCACTCGATTTCATCCAGCATCAATGACACGTCATCGATCTCGCGGTAAGCAAATGACAGTCGGTCCTTGCGCACCTGCTGCAGCCAGCGCAGGTATCCCGCGTCCAGAATGCCCGATCCGCGCACGATACGCATCACCTGTATCAGCACTGTTTTCGCGCTGGTAAGGAGTTTGTGGTTTACGCCTTCCTTGAACAGACCCACCACCTGCTCCAGGCTGTTGAGCAGCAGGCTCAGGCGATCATTGTCGCGTGTCAGCTTGTCGATCTGCGCATCCAGGGATTCATTGGTGGTGAAAGGGGATTCATCCAGGTCGGCATTGCGCAGAATCAGGATCAATGCCTTGTAGGTGTCATAGAAATGGCTTTCGCTGTTGACCTGCAGCAGCGGCATCAGATCACGCAGATTGCGACCGTTGGGAAGCAGGCGCTTGGTGAACACTGCGATGACACTGTCCGACAAAGCGATGACCTGACCTTCAATGCAAAGATGGTGCGCGAATTTTCCTGCCGGATAACCCGAGCCATCGCAGCGTTCGTGATGCTCGCTGACAGCCAGCGCAACCCGTGGATCCATGCCGGAAATACGTTCCAGTACTTTCTGGGCGATAATGGTATGTGCTTGAATCTGGCGCCACTCTGCAGGTGTGAGCGTATCCTGCTTGTTCACCACCAGCGGATCGATGTGCATCATGCCGATGTCGTGCGCCAGCGCGGCCAGAAAACAGGTCTCGATCTGTTGTGCCGTTAATTTCATGTTATGAGCGATCACCACCGACAGCCAGGCAATACCCAGCGACTGCCGGTACAGCTGGTTCATCTGTTCCTTGAGTACGGTAAGCTTCTGCTTCAGGATCGCGAACTTTGCGTATGACGAGCACAGCTGCTTGATGGCGCTATCGATCTCGATCCGCTGGTGAACCAGCTTGATCTGCGGATAGCGGTCCAGAATTTCCATAAGGTCGCGGTAGAGGTCCACCGCACTCAGGCTGTTGTTGATGTCGACACTGGCTTCAATGGGCTTGATCAGCTTGAAGCGAATGATTTTGTCCGCCATTCGCTCGTTGATAGGGGATCCTTTCTTGATGAGCAGGATGCCCTGATCGTTGTAAATATCTTCGGAGGCGACAATTTCCCTTTTTTCACCAAGTTGGGTCAATCTTTGCGCGTACGCTTTGTCGTGCAAGGGATCGAAGTCGGCCATGTCCTGCTACTGTAAAATCGGGAAGGGGGATTAACTTTAAATTGAATTAAATTTAGCCAGAGATCGGCCGATAAGCAATGCAAAAATAGCCTATTTTTTGTCGCGCCACCTGTCTGCTCGAGTCAAATTGCCGGCGCTAATAGCAACAACGGGTTAGCTTGGCCATCCTGCCCAACGGGTGGAGACGTGCAGGTTGTTGACGCAGTCTGCCAGACTGAATTGTCAGCGTTCATTGATGATGCGCGCCAGTGACAGCAGGTCGGAGTTGATCAGCAGACCGCTTTCCATGGCTTTGGACAGATTGATCTCGAATTGTTGCTGATCGCGGGTGCGCAGTATGTTCACCACGCCGCCTTTTCTCGCGAAGTCCTCGGTATTGCCAATGCTGAGCACAAACAGATGGTTGAAATCCCTGAAAAAGGATTCGAGCTCGCTGACATGGTCGATGCCCACGAACAGTATGTGACAGCCGGTTTTGATTTTGGCGTAATCGGTGGTGCGTATTACCTGCAGGAACCGGCTCCGAATCTGGGCCCCATTCACCACATCCAGAAATTCTCCGAATGGCACAGCGCCGTAAAGACACATCTTCAGTGGACTACCCGGATTCTCAAAGGCATTGTCCGGCCACTCCACGAAATTGGCGAAATTGTAAAGAAACAGGGCCTTGACCTGATACTCCTTCACCAGCTCAAGATCGGTATCTGCACGCGTCAATGTCGTGGTCAGCAACAGCAGAACCATGCCCACTACGGGCAGGATCTTTCTGTCTCTGTGACGTGCGTTAAAACCAGTCATCGACCTGCCTAAAAACTGTAAGTGATATAACCGAAAACCACCGGGTCAAATTCTTCCTGACCCGTTTCAAGTTTTTCCTGCAGAGGGAAACCAGCGGTCAGCCGTGCATTAAGCGAAGTGCCGTAATAGGCATCCAGTCCCAGTCCGGCGGCCGTGAAGCTGGCCGTTATACCAAAATCGGTGTTCTGCTCACCCTCAGCATAGTCGGCAAACAGGAACGGCACGAGCGTCGTTCCCGCCGTCGGCGCAAACGACATCAGGGACTGCTCGAGGCTCAGTTTCCACGCAAAATCTGCACTGAACAATGCGGGCTCGTAGCCGCGAACGCCGTTGGCGCCCGTCAGCACGGCGCGCTCGGCTGCCGGTATTACCTGGGGCGTGTAAAGCACATCCAGGCTGAGCGTGCTGATGTGCTGCCTCGGGATCGCCGGTTGCCAGCGATACTGGAATTCATAGTTGCCTTTCAGCAGGTAAAATTCGCTGTCCAGCAGGGGATTGCTGGTATCTTCAATCAGACCCAGCATTGGCATCAGCACCAATGACTGCCGCGTGCGATTGTCCGGTGCAAGGACCGCTGCCTGAAAGGCAGATTGCAGAACGAAGTAGTCCACTGTCTCGCCCAGAATTTCGTTGAACAGGTCGCTGGTGACAGTGGATTGCTTCACGGCGAGACTGGAGTTGATATCAGCACGTGCGTTTTTGGCGTAGAGCAGATTGTAATTTAGCAATGCGCTGATGGCTTCCAGATGTCCGTTCAGGCCAAACTCTGCCAGCGGGCCCGCTATTTCAAACTGGTTGGACAGCAGGCTGAATCCGGTTTGCAATTCGGCATCCAGTGGAATGCGATAGGCCAGGCTGCCATAAAAATTGCCCGTTTCGTTGGTCGCCAGCACAGTGGCCTGCAGCGTGTCGGCGTGATCGGAAATGTTGTTGCGCTGGTACTGATAGATCGCCCTGGCCACGCCTGTGTCCTGCACGCCCCAGTTATCAAGCCGCAACGATTGCACGTTGGCAGTTTCGCTCAGCACGCTCAGATTGAGGCGGGATTGTCCCTGAAAAACGCCCACTGAAAAAAATCCAAATACCCGCAGTCCTGGCATGCTGTTGGCTTCCAGCATGGCGGCCTGGATCGCCGGCTCGTAAATGACCTGACCCAGAAGGTGCTGGAAGGGTTGCTTGATGCGTTCTGCGCTGTACAGATCGTTGCGGGCCACCGTGATTTCGGCCAGCCGCCCTGCCAATACGTTCAGCACCAGTGTATTGTTTTTGATTTCCTGCGGAATAACAAATACTTGATTGAAGGTCAGGCCTTTTTCATGATAGGCAATGGTTAGTTCGTCGGCCATGCGATGCATGTCGGCAATCGCCATCCAGGACGATCCACGCTGGAAAGAGCGTTTGAGGCGCTGGTTCAGAAAATTCTGCGTGATGCCGTATTGGGGATAGAGGGCGTCGCCTCGCAGCTCTACCCGCCGGATCTCAATTTTTCCATTTACAATCAAGTCTTTTTTGCCATCCTGTTGTGGCAATGAGGGGATGGCTGTGGCAGATTTACCGGACGCTGGCAGCGCAATCTTGACGCTGGCGCCAGACCCGCTTTCCGCCAGCAGGTTATCAGCAGCAAACAGGGCTGCAATCATCAGAATCAGGCTTTGCAGGAACAGCGTTCGCAACGGGGAATATCCAAGCGCATGCAACCGGTCGATCGGTCGTGAATTTATCGCCATTCACTTGCCAAATCGAAGCAACGATACTTTCATTTAAGTATGGTCGTAAGTATATATGCTGTTTGAAAAAATGTTGCGATATTCAGGCTCTGGCCACATTGTGGGACTTATTCGGGCAGCCATGGTTCGGGGCATGCATTCAGAATGCACGCGTTCAGGGCGACAAATCACGACATGCTGAAGTTTCGCAAGCTCAAAATAAAAACCAAACTGATCCTGGTGGTGCTGCTGACTAGCACGATTGGCCTTGTCCTGTCAGGTGCAGGTGTCATCGCCTACGATCGCGTCAAACAGAAGGAAATCCTGGCTGAAGAGCTGTCCATTCTTGCGCGGGTCATTGCCGAGCGCAGCGCGGCGGCGCTGAGTTTTCGCGACAAGGCCCGGGCGCAGGACAACCTGGCATCACTGCTGGTGCGCGATTCCATCCAGGTCGCCTGCATGTACGATTCCAGCGGGGCCGTATTTGCCGAAGCAAGACGTCAGGAGCAAAGCCGCTTTACCTGTCCGCGGAAGCCTCAGGAAAACGGTGAATATTTTTCGCAAAACTACCTTGAGGTCTATCAGGCAATACGTCTGAATGGATTGCCGATTGGCAGTGTTCTGGTGCTCACCGACCTCAAGGATCTGGATTACCGGCTGCGCCGGCAGATGCTGGCCAGTCTCGGGGTGCTGGCGCTGTCGTTGCTGGTGGCTTTCTTGATGACGCGGCGTTTGCAGCGCGCCATCTACGGTCCCATTGTGCAACTGGGCAACGCCGCCAAGAAAATCACCGAGCACAACAATTTTTCCATTCGCGCACACAAGCTGAATGATGACGAAATCGGCGACGCGATTGACGCTTTCAATGCCATGCTGGGCAAGATCGAACAGGACAAGGAAGAGCTTACGCGGCTGGCTTACTATGATCCGCTGACCCGGCTGGCCAACCGCCGCATGTTCAGCGAACGGCTGGTGTTTGCGCTGGAAAATGCGCGCCGCAGTGGTGAACAGATGGGGCTGATTTTTCTGGATCTGGATAAGTTCAAAGTCATCAACGATGAGCTTGGCCACGACATAGGCGATCTGTTACTGAAAGCAGCGGCCAAGCGGCTGGAAACGGCCATTCCGGAATCTGCCACCGCATTCCGCCTGGGTGGTGATGAATTCACCGTGCTGCAGGTAGGGGCAACGGAAAAGTCGATGACGGATACTGCCGAGAAAATATTGCAGGCATTTGGCGAGCCCCTGATTCTGGCCGGGAGACAGCTGTCGATTTCGTCCAGTATCGGCAT
>JBMOPR010000843.1:0-5245 GCA_049323075.1 Pseudomonadota bacterium | reverse complement strand
ACCGGTCCGCTCCGGATACAGATCAAATTCCGGATAGGTGGTGATGAAGGTGGCGTCGGTGGCGTACAGGTCGGACAGGCGCTGCAGTGGCGTGGCGCCCAGTCGCTGCAGCACGGTGTTGATCGTCTGCAAAACGCGCTGTTCCTGTCGTGCCACCAGGCCATCCGTTGCCGGCCAGGGGCGCCAGTCCACGATGGGGCCTCCTGTCGCCGGCTCGGAAAATCCGGTGCCCACCTGTATGCGCGGTATTCCGCTGCCGTGGCTGGCCAGCATCGCAGTGGGGGAATAGTCGCAGAGCAGAAGGTCTGGCTGCACCAGCGCGAACAGGCTGCGCCATCCCCGCACCAGGGCGTGCAGGGGATCGGGTTCCAGGTAGCCGTTCAGCAACAGGGTGTCGGGCAGGCAGGCGATGGGGCGCTGCAGTGTGATCCGGGGCAGCCACACCGGCGCCTGCATGAGATTTATATCCATATCAGCAAAAAAGCCGTGGCAGCGCGACAGATCCTTCAGCGCCACCGTGACATCGAAACCCCGCAGCAACAGTTCCCGCGCCAGCCCGGCCAGCCGCGAAACATGGCCCAGGTCGCCGCCGAGTTCCCAGGTGCAGAGTATTTTCTTGCGTGTGGTGGGCATGATGTTTCCGGCAATGGTGGTGGCTGTGCGTTGCGCCGATTCTACTGCAGGCAATACACGAGCACGATCCTGGAGTGAATACACCTGCCTGGTCCCGGGTCCCGGGTCTTGGGTCCTGGGGGCGTGTGGCTGTTCAGTGAGAATTTGAACGGTTAGTATGGTGGGCCTCTCTCCTCGACTGACAGGATTCCACGGATGAAACACCCTATTCAGAGCTTCCCCATGCTGGCACTGGCACTGGCGGTATCACAGGCCACTTATGCCCAGGTTACTGCGGTGGATGACACGGTGACCACCACCGTGGACAACACCGCCATCATCAATGTGCTGGCCAACGATTCGTCCACCGTTGGTAACGAGACTATGTTTGTCGACTGGGAAGGCACGCTGCAAACCGCTTACGGCAGTGTGGTGATGGGGCAGAACAATGAGCTGATCTATACGCCCAACGAGGGTTACACCGGGCCGGACCAGTTCACCTACACCGCGTATGACCAGGAAGGCTTCGGCTACGGTGGTACGGCGACGGTATTTATCACCGTGGCACCCGCCTCGTCCGGCAACGATCCTGAAGGTGCCATCGAATCCCTGGTGCAGGGCACCTCCAACAAGCGTACTGCCAGCATGCTGGAAAATGTGTGCGCCAAGGCCAGCGAAAACGGTGCGCAGGGCACCGGTCTGTCGGATGAACTGAATGCAAGCTGTCTGGCGTTGATTGATGCGGTGGAAAACAATCCCGCTTCCGTCAATCAGATCGTGTCTGAAATCGCGCCCGAGGAGATCCTGGCGCAGCGCACGCTGATGGCCGGCATGATTCGCAATCACTCCTCCCGGCTTTACCAGTTCCAGGATTCGCTGCGCCCCGGCAGCCAGGGCGACGCAGTGTCGGTCAATGGCAACGGCATGATGCTGAACAGCTACAAGGGCGGTGCGTCCGGTGACGAGGCGCCGCGCTGGGGTGTGTTCGGCAGTGTGAACACGGACCAGGCCGAGCACGACCAGACCGAATTTGAATCCGGCTATGAATACGACGCCTACGGTTTCACGCTGGGTGTCGACCATGGCCTGCGGCCGGATCTGCATGTGGGCGCCGCGCTGAACTGGCTCACCTACGATCTGGAATATGACAACAACGGCGGCACGCTGGATTCCGATCTTTATACCTTCACCGGCTATCTGTCCTGGTTCATTGACAAGGTCAGTGTCGATGCGCAGGTCGGATACACGACGGGCGATTTCACCACCGAACGCAACATCGAGTCCTTCAGTACCGTTGCCATCGGCGACACCGACAGCAACCAGTACAACGTGAGCCTGCAGGTGGATTACAGCCTGGGCTTCGATGCGCTGACCACGCGGCCCTATCTGCGGGTGGATTACCTGGCCACGCAGATTGATGGCTACAACGAGGAAGGTGGCGCCGGCTGGGCGATGGAGATTGGTGACCAGGAACTGAATATCACGGAAGTGAGCCTGGGTGTGGACACCACCTATGCGATGAGTTTTGGCTGGGGTGTGCTGGTGCCGGGTCTCAAGCTGGCAGCGGTGAGCGAGTCCAGCTCGGATTACGCGCCGGTGGTGTTTCATCTGATGGGTGACGCGAGCTCCGATGGCATCTTCTCGCTGCAGCCGGACAGCGAAGACAGCATGTTTTATCAGGTGGATCTGGGCGCAGTGTTCCAGCTGAAAAATGGCATTGCCACGTTCCTCAGCGTCCAGAACACGCTGGGATATGAAGACATCAGCGCGTTCCAGGTGGTGGGCGGTTTCAATATCGAAATCTGAAACCACTGCGGGCAGCGTTCACAACAGGGCCGGTGTGTGCAGCACCGGCCTTTTTATTTTTCCGGTTTGCCAAAGTAAGTTTGCCGGATCTGGAAAGCTACCGCATACTTTATAGGCAGAGAAGAGAGCCACGCCATTTGCAGTTGGGGCTGTTGGTGTGGAAACGAAATCGTTTGGGGCTGCTGTCGCATGACAGATCTGTTGCAGATTGCCATCGTCGGTGCCGGGCCGGCGGGATTGAGTGCTGCCGCGCGCGCGGCGGCCCGGGGTCTCCAGTATGTGCTGCTGGAGGCGTCGCCCGCCATTGCCAAAACCATCCAGGATTACCAGAAAGGCAAGCATGTCATGGCCGAGCCGGGCGTGCTGCCGTTGCGTTCCGATCTGAAATTCGAAGTGGGTCCGCGCGAGCAGGTGCTGGGCAACTGGCAGTCCGGCCTGCAGGCGCTGGGCGTGAATGTGCGTTATGGCGCGGAAGTGAAGGGCATCACGGGAAACCAGGGTGCATTTGAACTCACACTGAAAAACGGTGCCGCGGTGCGGGCGCAGCATGTGGTGCTGGGGATTGGCCTGCAGGGCAACCCGCGCCTGCTGGGCGTGGCGGGGGAAGGGCCGGACTGCGTGCAGTACACCCTGCCGGATGCGTCGGCCCACCGGGGTGAGACCATCGTGGTGGTGGGCGCCGGTGACGCGGCCATTGAAAACGCGGTGGCGCTGTCGGCGCAGAACACCGTGTATCTGATCAACCGGCGCGACGAATTTGCCCGCGCCAAGGAAGGCAATCTGGCGCTGGTGCTGGATGCCATCGACCGTGGCCGCATCCGTTGCTATTACAGCAGTGCGCCCCTCAGGATCGACGCCACACCGGATGCCGCCAAACCGTTCCAGTTCACCATCAAGACCCGCGACGGCGAGGCTGCGATTCCCTGCCATCGCATCATCGCGCGGCTGGGCGCCATTCCGCCCCGCGATTTTGTCGAATCCTGCGGCATCCGTTTTCCCAACGACAATCCCAACGCCGTGCCGGAACTGTCGGCAAAATACGAAAGCAACGTGCCGGGTTTGTATGTGGTGGGCGCGCTGGCGGGCTGCCCGCTGATCAAGCAGGCGATGAACCAGGGCTTTGAAGTCGTCGAGCACATTCTGGGCAATCCGGTGCAGCCGGCGGACCATCCGTTGCTGGAACAGCGCCTGGCCGTGCTGCCGTTCGGGCTGGAAGTGGATGAAACCCTGGACATGTTCCGCAGCCGCATTCCCATGTTCCGTGAGCTGACGGCGTTGCAGTTTCGCGAGCTGATGCTGGACAGCAAGGTGATCGCGCTGGGGAAAAATCTGAAAGTGGGTGATGCCCTGTTCAAGCGCGGCGATTACACCAATACGTTTTACACCATCGTCGATGGTGAAGTGCTGGCGGATGTGGATGAGGCCGGCACCCAGAAACGCACACTGGGCAGCGGCCAGTTTTTCGGCGAGATGAGTTTGCTGTCGGGCCAGCGCCGCGATACCAGCGTGTATGCCGGCCGCGATTGCGTGCTGGTGGAAACGCCGCGCCGCACCATGGTGAAACTGCTCAACTCGAACGAAAGCGTGCGGCGGGGGCTGGATGAGGTGTTCATCATGCGCTCGCTGCAGGCCAACTTCGCGCCGGATGCGAGCTTCGATCAACTGGCGCCGATTGCGCGCAAGTGCGAATTCAAAACCTTCAATCGCGGCGATTTTCTGTTTAACGAAGGTGACAGCGGCGAAACCATGTTTCTGATCCGCAGTGGCTCGGTGATTCTGTCGCGCACCAGTGATGGCCGCGAGCTGGTGTTTGCGCAGGTGCCGTCGGGGCAGTATGTGGGCGAAGCCGCGCTGATGGGCAACCCGGTGCGGATGGCGTCGGCGCGGGCGGCGGTGTTCACCGAAACCATCACCATTCACCGCGACAGTTTTCGTGCGCTGATTAGTCTGGCGCCTGCGTTGGTAAACACGATCCAGGAGCGCGCCAAAGTACGCCTGGTGCAGGACGTGAGCGTGGAAGCCGATCCCGGCGGTGGTGCCGTGATGGCGTTCCTGATGGAGCAGGGCCTGGGGGAATCCACCGACGTGCTGGTGATTCACGAGGACCTGTGCGTGGGCTGCGACAATTGCGAAGTGGCCTGCGCTGAAACCCACGGCGGCGTGTCGCGGCTGGACCGGGCCGGTGGGGCGTCGTTCGCGTCGGTGCATGTGCCGATTGCGTGTCGGCATTGCGAATTTCCCCACTGCATGAAGGAATGTCCGCCGGATGCGATTCACCGTGCGCCGACGGGCGAGGTGTTTATCGACAACACCTGCATCGGCTGTGAAAACTGCGTGCGTAATTGTCCTTACGGCGTGATCAAGATGGCGTATCCGGCGCCGAAAAAACCGGGTCTGTTCAGCTGGCTGCTGTTTGGTGCGGGCGCCGGCCCCGGCCAGCATCACGACAGCAGTCACAGCGACGATAAAAGCGCGCTGAAAAAAGCGGTGAAGTGCGACGCCTGCAAGGATCTGCCACAAGGGCCTGCGTGTGTGCGTGCGTGTCCGACGGGCGCGGCGGTGCGGCTGGAACCGCAGCGGTTGTCCGATCTGATTTCGCGGCAGAAGGGTGGACTCTGATGCGGGTGGCGCCGAAGATTTTTCATCAGACCATTCTGGCCTACCGTAATTTTCATTATGCCTGGTGGGCGCTGGCGCTGGGATTGGCGTCCTGGCTTTTATATCTGTTTCCGAATTATGAACAGCCGGCCAATGGCGGCACCTGGCAGGGTTACACGCTGGGCACGGTCAGCGCGCTGCTGATTGTGTGGCTGCTGTGGCTGGGGGT
>JBMOPR010000842.1:0-5247 GCA_049323075.1 Pseudomonadota bacterium | reverse complement strand
CCATTTCCTCGATCTCGCCTTCGAAGTACTGGATGGCGATGGTTTTTTCGTCTTCGTCGAGGGATACGATTTCAAACAGGCTGCGCTGCTCGGTATTTTCGTACCAGCAACCGACTTCCGGGGGTAAGCGTGTGAGCATGATGGCCTCCGCAGAGCACGTCCGGGCGGGTGGGATTCGTCGTCAAGTATGCAAGCCGCTCTGCGCTTCGACACGATTCCGATTAGGACAATTTGCGGGGGTACTCTTGCGAAAGGGAGGCCGGATCAACTAAAAACGTTGCAGTTTCAAAATGTTGTGCTGAAAAGTGTGGAGCGATGGGCAGCGGCTTAGTCGGCTCCGTGCTAATCATGCCGGCGGTTGGGACAACAAAATCTAAGGCGGTTGGCAGTGAACACAACGGGAAGGACAGGTGAAATGGAAGGCGCGAACGCGAAAAGGATGGCGTCACCGTGGAGGGCGGGCTGGCACGTCAGGGCCTCCCGGGTCAGAGGTGTGGGATTGGGTCTGCTGCTGGTCAGTGCAACGGTGCAGGCGGGCGAATGGGATCTTGAGGTGTCGGCAGACAGCCGCTATTTCCCCGAGGATGCCGCCTATGGCCAGGAAGGCAGTGCGGCTGCTTCCGCCAGTGCCCGCATCAAGTATGACCAGAGCTGGAATGACGACCGCGACCTGCTGGAGCTGGATGCTTTCTACCGTTGGTCCGACAGCGCTGACAATCGCACCCACGGCGACATCCAGGATCTGGCCTGGCTCCATGTGGCAGACGGCTGGGAGCTGCGCAGCGGCGTGCGCACCGTGTTCTGGGGCGTGGTGGAGTTCAACCATCTGGTGGATATCATCAATCAGGTCGATCTGGCAGAACGGCCGGACGGTGAGGCTTACCTGGGCCAGCCCATGGTGAACCTGTCGCTGGTACAGGGCTGGGGGATTGTCGATCTGTACCTGCTGGCGGGTTTTCGCGAGCGGATTTTTCCCGGCGAGGACGGCCGTTTCCGGCTGCCGCTGGAGGTGGCTGAAGACGCGGCGGAATATGAATCGGGTGAAGAGGATCAGCATCTGGATGTGGCCCTGCGCTGGACGCGGTCCGTCGACGCCTGGGAACTGGCGGCGTCGCTGTTTGCCGGTACCGGGCGCGATCCCGAATTCAATTCCCTGACGCCCGATTTCAAGCTGGTGCCTTATTATCCGCAGATCGCGCAGGCGGCGGTGGAGGTGCAGTACACCCATGAATTCTGGCTGTGGAAGCTGGAGGCCCTGACCCGGTCCGGTGAGGAGGGTGGCCGGTATGCCGCGACGGCGTTCGGCTTTGAATACACCCTTGAAGGTTGGCTGGACACGGCCGCAGACCTGGGCCTGGTGGCGGAATACAACTGGGACGAGCGGGGTGCCGAGGCGCCCACCTACCTGAACGATGATGTGGCGCTGGGCACCCGGCTGGCCCTCAACAACGAGGCGGACACCGATTTCCTGCTGGGGGTGGTTTACGACCCCGCCACCAGCGAGCGGCTCTGGCTGATCGAGGGCCACCATCGTATCGGGGATGCCTGGAAAGTGAATGTGGAAGGCTTCCTGGTGTCCAGCAGCCATCCGCCGGCACCGCTGGAGTGGCTGACCCGGGACGACATCGACCGCCTGGCGCCGGTCAGCCGGGATGACTTTATCCAGATCGAAGTGGTGCGTTACTTCTAGGGCAGATTCTTGACAGCGCCCCTCTGCAAACGTAAGTTTCAAACGGGCGTTTAGCAGGAAACCCTTTCATGGCACAAAAAGAAACAGTCGAACGAATTCTGGATGCGGCGGAGGTGCTGTTCGCCGAACGCGGCTTTGCGGAAACCTCACTGCGCACCATCACCAGCGCGGCCGGGGTGAATCTGGCGGCGGTGAATTACCATTTTGGTTCAAAAAAATCGCTGATTCAGGCGGTTTTCGTGCGCTTCCTCGATCCCCTGGTGGACGAAATCGAACGCCAGCTCAACCAGTTGCAGGCGGAAAAAGAGCGTCTCTCGGTAGAGGATTTACTGCAGGTGCTGACCAGTTCCGTCTACGAGATCCATGGGCGTGGTTCCAACCGTGCCACCTCGTTCATGCGGTTGCTGGGGCTGGCGTATACCCAGTCACAGGCCCATTTGCGCAAGTTCATCGGCGAGCGCTACGGCAGTGCGTTCCAGCATTATGCGTCACACCTGAAGCCGGCCCTGCCGGGGGCCACGGCCGCCGACCTGTTCTGGCACACCCATTTCGCTCTGGGCACCGCGATCTTTACCATGTCCAACTTCGATGCCCTGCGCGCCATGAGCGAAAACGACACGGGCGAACGCACGCCGGTGGATTTTATTGTGAGCCGGCTTACTGCATTCATGGCCGCCGGCCTGCATAATGCGGCTCATGAGTAGGCTGGAAATCCACGTTTCTATCGATCAGCAGATCCTGGAGTTGCGCGAGCAGGGCAGCGAGCCAGGCCAAGAGGGCCGCGTGCTGGCGCGCTGGCCCGTGTCCACCGCCCTGAAGGGGGCGGGCAATGCCGAAGGGTCGAATCAAACACCCCTGGGTCGCCATCGCGTTCGCGCCCGTATCGGCGCAGGTCAGCCCATTTACACCGTATTTCGCGGCCGTCGTCCCACCGGGGAAATCTATTCCGACGCCATCGGCCGGGAATTTCCCCACCGTGACTGGATACTCACCCGCATGCTCTGGCTGTGCGGTGAAGAAAAAGGTTTCAATCGCGGGGGCTGCGTGGATTCCCAACGCCGCTATATTTATATTCATGGCACGCCGGATACTGAACCCATGGGCGAACCCCGCTCCCACGGCTGTATCCGCATGCGCAATCAGGATGTGCTGGACCTGTTCGAGCGCGTGCCGGTCGGCACTCCTGTCTTCATCACGCAAGCCTGATTGTCATTTTTATTGTCACTTTCGACGTTTGTGCAGGAGTCACACCCGCAATGCCCCTTGGCCCCCTGATGCTGGACCTGGAAGGAACCGCGCTGCTGGACTATGAAGCGCAGAGTCTGCAACACCCCGCCGTGGGCGGCGTGATCCTGTTTGCCCGCAACATCGTGCAGCCGGAGCAGGTGCGCGAGCTGATTGCATCGATCCGCGCGGTGCGGCCCGACCTGATTCTGGCGGTGGACCAGGAAGGTGGCCGGGTGCAGCGGGTGAAGCAGGGCGTGACCAAGTTGCCGCCGCTGGCGCAGCTGGGCGAACGTTTTGATGCCGACCCCAAAGCCGCCATTGCCAGCGCACGCGAGTGGGGCTGGCTGATGGCGTCGGAAATGCTGGCGCTGGGATTCGACATTTCCTTTGCACCAGTGCTGGACCTGAACGTGGGCCGCAGCAGCGTGATCGGCACGCGCGCCTTTCACGGTGATCCAGCGATTGTTGTGGTGCTGGCGGAAGCCTATATCGACGGCATGCACGATGCTGGCATGGCTGCCACTGGCAAGCATTTCCCCGGTCACGGCTGGGTGGAGGCCGATTCCCACCATGCCATTCCGGTGGACGAGCGCTCCTGGTCCGACATTGCCGCCTGCGATCTGCAAACCTTTTCCCAGCTGGCCGGGCAACTGGACGCCGTGATGCCTGCCCACGTGATTTACCCGCAGGTGGACCCGAATCCTGCCGGCTTTTCCCGCCACTGGCTGCAGACCGTCTTGCGCACAGAACTGCAATTTGACGGTGTTATCTTCAGCGATGATCTGACGATGGAAGGTGCCAGCGTGGCCGGCGACTACGGCCAGCGCGCGCAGGCTGCACTGAATGCCGGTTGCGACATGGTGCTGGTCTGCAACAACCCGGCGGGCGCGCAGACGGTGATTGAATATCTGGAACAGCATCCGGCAGTGGTGAATCAGGCGCGGTTGCAGCGCATGCGCGCGCGGCGCCGGCCGGACTGGAGCCAGCTGCTGGCCGATGCGCGCTATCACGCCGTGCAGGCCGACATGGCGGGTCAAGGCGTGGCCGGTTAAAAAGCATCAACAGGAATTTTCCGCTGTGGCACAATTGCCCGCGTTTTTTGCCATCATTCAAGAGGAATCAACATGAGCGTATCCGTCGCCGAAGTTCAGACGGTCTGGAAGGAAGCCGATTGTCTGTGGACAGCACAGCAGGTGCAGGCTTCCATCACCCGCATCGCCCAGACGATCAGCGCCGATCTGGGGGACAAGAATCCGCTGGTACTGGTGGTGATGAAGGGCGGCATGGTATTTGGCGCGCAGTTGCTGATGCAGCTGCAGTTTCCGCTGGAACTGGAATATGTGCATGTGAGCCGGTATGGCAGTGGTCTGTCGGGCGGAGCTGACATGCTGTGGAAGGTGGCGCCGCCGCCGAGCCTGGCCAAACGCCATGTACTGGTGGTCGACGACATTCTGGATGAAGGCGTGACGCTGTCGGCAATCATGCAGGCGTGTGAATCCCAGGGCGCCAAGTCGGTGAAATCCGTTGTGCTGGTGGACAAACAGCACGATCGCAAGGCGGATGCGGATTTTCGCGCCGACTACACCTGCCTGGAAATTCCCGACCGCTATATTTTCGGTTATGGCATGGACTACAAGGGTTACCTGCGCAACGCGGACGGCATTTTTGCCGTGAAGGGTCAGTGAACGTACGAACGCTTACAGGATCAAAGCCAGGGGAATTATTCGAAATTGGACGCTCTGCGGCAAAGATGCCGCGGAGCAGCCCCCAGGGATGGGTTAACGGCGTGTCCAAGTTCGAATAATTCCCCTGGCTTTGATCCTGTTGCCATTTTTTAAGGACAGCAAAATGAGTTTGATCGCAATCGTCGGTGGCACGGGCCTGACCGAACTGGAAGGTCTGCAGATCACCGAATCTCTCGCGGTGACCACCCGCTACGGCGCACCGTCGGCGCCACTGGAATTCGGCCGTTTTGGCCAGCGTGACGTGGTGTTCCTGGCGCGTCACGGCAAGGGCCACCGCCTGCCGCCGCATCAGGTAAATTACCGCGCCAATATCGCCGCGCTGCGTGACGCCGGCGTCACCGATATCATCGCGGTGAATGCAGTCGGCGGTATCAATTCCGCCATGGGCGCCGAGGCGCTGGTGATTCCGCACCAGATCGTCGATTACACCTGGGGCCGTGAATTCACCTTTGCGGACGAAGGCAACGTCATCCACGTGGACTTTTCCTTTCCCTACACGGAAGCGCTGCGTCATGGTTTGCTGGCGGCGGCGGACAAAACCGGCCACTTCGTGCATAACCGCGGGGTATACGCGGCCACCCAGGG
>JBMOPR010000841.1:0-5252 GCA_049323075.1 Pseudomonadota bacterium | reverse complement strand
CGCTGGTGCCATTTGCAATTCGTGGCACCTTTGTCGCCACCTTCATGAACAAATATTCCGGATTGCCGATGGCGTTGACCGGGGCATTGTCCAGTGAGACGTCGGTGCAGCGGGTGAAGGAAACCGCCAGCTTTTTCACCACGGCCACATTGCCTGGCGCGCTCGGCCGCTATGGCGCGGGTTTCAAGGCGGCAGCGCTGGTGCGTCTGATGCACTCGATGGTGCGTTTCAATATTCTCAAGCGCTCGAAAAAATGGGATGTGTCGGTGTATGGCATTCCCATTCCGCAGGTGGACCAGATGCCGGCCGGCACCATTCCCGCATTTACCATGGCGTTCAATGTAGTGCAGCGGGGACGCAAGCATTTCAACAAGCGCGAGCGCGCGGTGGTGGAACTGTGCCGCTATCAGAGTTATCTGCTGGGCCTGCCCGAGGATTTGCTGCCGGATACGCCACAGGGAATTGTCGACACCATGCTGACCTATGCCGGCACGTTGCGCGATGGCTATGACGATGAAACCTGTGGCGAGCTGGTGCGTTCCACCATGAGCGCGTATCTGCCGCCAGACAAGTCGCTGAAAAACCAGATCTACAACCAGTTTGAAAAGAGTTTCTCCAAGGTGTTTTTTGGTCGTGTGTTCCTGGCCGGGTATGAAAAATCGCGCGCGGACATGATGGGCGTGAAACCGACGCCGCTGGATTATGCGCTCTTTGTTGCCACCAGTGCCTATGTAATGCCGCAGATGCTGGCGAACCGGGTCATTCAGGATATTCCCATCGCCAATCGCATTCTGGACAAGATCCTGATTCGCCGCATCGATGATCTGCTGGCAGATTATGGGCACGCGGAATACACCACCGATCCATCCCGCTACAAGGAGGCGCCGGTGGCGCAACCGCAGTCTGCCTGACGTGCCTTGCCGATCAGCGCAACAAAAAAGGCCGGCAGTTTACTGCCGGCCTGCAAAACGGGATGGTTCCCGTAGATTGGCAATCTTCGGTCAAACAGTTTGTAAGTTGTTTTCGTAACGCACGTCCTGCAGTGATTTCAATCCACTCTTCTGGTTGGCTGCCTGCGCCAGTTTCAATTCCTCCGCAGTGGCGTAACGCGCATCCCAGTCCAGCACTTTCGGTGTCATCAGCTTGTGCCACAGTGGCGGAATCAGTGCCACGGCAATCGTCGCCAGGTAACCGTTGATCATCATCGGCGCCTCGTGATACGGCTTCAGTGCGTGGTAGGGCACTTCGCCCTGCGCGTGATGATGCGAGTGGCGGGTAAGGTTGAACATGGTCCAGGAACTCAGGCGCCGGTTGGTGTTCCAGGAATGACGTGGCTGCACCGGTGTGGAAGGGTTGCGCACCATGCCGTAGTGTTCCATGTAATTCACGATTTCCAGCAGCGCCTTGCCCCACAGACCGCAGGCTATGAAATACGCCACGGCGGTCCACTCACCGATCAGATACGCCAGCCCCAGCAGCACGGCGCTCATCAGAAAACCGCGCAGTGCCACGTTGTGCCAGGAAAACAGGCCCTGATCCTTTTTTGCTAACCGATCGCGTTCGATTTTCCACGCGCTGGCATTGCCGCGCAGGGTGGAAATCAGGATGTGCGCATAGACATTGCGGCCACGCGGGGCGGTGGCGGGATCTTCGGTGGTGGATACGTAGCGGTGGTGGCCGTACACGTGCTCGATGGAAAAATTGCTGTCGAAGCTGAAGGCCAGCAGCCAGCGGCCGACGAACATCGACACCTTGTCCCAGGTGCGGTGGGTGAGTTCGTGGCCGGTGATGGTGCCCACCATGCCGATCATCAGGCCGCACATGATCACGCCCCAGAACAGGTTCCAGCCAGTGTTGGCTTCCCGCGCCGCGAACATGTCATAGCCGGTGAGGGATTGCACCAGCGCGCCGTAGCCCAGCGGATCGCCGTCGCTCACCTGCCAGAGTGCAATGAAGCAGATCAGGGACAGCAGCGGCAGTGCCAGCCAGAGTTGCACGGTGAGCACACCGGGAAATCTGAAATCCGGAATGGAAATGTCGTCACCCAGCAGGGCATCCAGCGCCACGTAGCCGACGAAGATGCCAATGAAGCCCCCGGTGATCCAGTCGCCGCCCAGGGTGAAAAACAGGGCCGACAGCAAACCGATGCCGTGGAAGAGAAAATATTTCAGATAGTGGAACATGGGGCTGCCTCTTTTTTGTCTACTGGCTTGTCGGGGAATTATGAAAATCAATATTGTCCTACAATCGGACAAAATATACCGATACCCCGAACGGGAGACAAGCCCCGGCGGGGCGGGAAATTTGTGTGGTTTGCGTAACGGTGGTTGAGCCGGAACCGGGCCGGTCTTTACACTGCGCCATCGACGTGTGTGGGAAGAGGGAATAAAAGATGAAGACTTTCATCGTGATAGGCGCGGTTGCTATGGCGCTGGGGGTGGTGCTGGGGGCGTTCGGTGCCCATGGACTGAAGTCCAGGCTGACGCCGGACCTGCTGGCGGTATACCAGACCGGGGTGGAATACCACCTGTACCACGCGCTGGGGCTGATTCTGGTGGGGATTCTGGTGGTCCAGTTTCCTCATATAAGTGGATTGAAGGTGGGTGGCTGGCTGCTGCTGGCGGGGATTCTGGTGTTCTCCGGCAGTCTGTATGTGCTGGCCATCAGTGGTGTGCGCTGGCTGGGGGCGATTACACCCATTGGCGGATTGGCGTTTATCGTGGGGTGGGTGTGGATTGCGTGGAGTCTGGCGCGGGGTTGAATGCCCTTTACTGCCCGCCCCCGTTTCCCGACAATAGACGACCCTGATCACAGCATCCGATCCGCGAGAGCAGCCCATGAATCCGGCTCCAACCCTTTCTGTCAGCGTCAATGGCGAAACCCGGCAATGGCCGATGGGCAGTACCATCGCCGATGTGGTGGCCGCGCTGCAGTTGACCGGCAAACGCATCGCGGTGGAGTGCAACCAGGAAATCGTGCCCCGGGCCCAGCATGGCTCCACGCAATTGCAGGCGGGCGATCAGGTGGAAATCGTCCAGGCCATCGGCGGCGGTTGACAGCGCCGTTCGCACTCACAACATTCACACCCGCAACAGAGGCAGCATGACAGACCAACCCCTCATCGTCGGAACCCGCTCGTTTCAGTCGCGCCTGCTGGTGGGCACCGGCAAGTACAAGGACATGGCTGAAACCGCCGCTGCCATTGCCGCCAGTGGCGCCGAGATCGTCACCGTCGCCGTGCGCCGCACCAACATCGGCCAGAACCCCGGCGAGCCCAATCTGCTGGATGTGATTTCCCCCGACAAGTACACCATTCTGCCCAACACCGCTGGCTGCTATAACGCCGCCGACGCCGTGCGCACTTGCCGTCTGGCGCGGGAATTACTGGATGGCCACAACTTGGTGAAGCTGGAAGTGCTGGGCGACGAAAAAACCCTGTACCCCAACGTGGTGGAAACTTTGAAAGCCACCGAAATCCTGATCAAGGATGGCTTCGAGATCATGGTGTACACCTCGGACGATCCGATCATCGCCAAGGAACTGGAGCAGATGGGCTGCGTGTCGGTAATGCCGCTGGCGGCGCCGATCGGCAGCGGTCTGGGCATTCGCAATCCGTACAACATCCGCATGATTCTGGAAGACGCGAAAGTGCCGATCATTGTGGATGCCGGCGTGGGCACGGCGTCCGACGCGGCAATTGCGATGGAATTGGGTTGTCACGGTGTGTTGATGAATACGGCGATTGCCAAGGCGCAGAATCCGGTGTTGATGGCATCCGCCATGAAAAAAGCCATCGAAGCCGGGCGCGAAGCCTTCCTGGCCGGACGCATGCCGAAAAAACTGTATGCCAGCGCGTCGTCGCCCATTGAAGGAACTTTTTTCTGAGTGCTTTGATTTCTGACTCTGGCGCCGACGAGTCCACTGTTGCCGGTGACGGTGTGAATCCCGAACTGAATCCGCCTGCGGATGCGCGCGATGATCAAACAGCCCTTCCGCAGCGCCGTGTGCGCAGTTTTGTGCGCCGTCAGGGCCGCCTGACCGAAGGCCAGAACCGCGCGCTGGAAACCCTGTGGGACGATTACGGCCTGACACTGGACGCCGGCATGCTGGATTTTGCCGCACTGTTCGGCAACGCGAACCCGGTGATTCTGGAAATCGGATTCGGTAATGGCGCCTCGCTGCTGCAGATGGCGCAGAATGCACCTGATAAAAATTATATCGGCGTGGAAGTGCACCGCCCCGGTGTCGGCAAGCTGATCAACGATGCCGACCGCGCCGGTGTGCATAATCTCAAAGTATTCTGTGACGATGCCATCGACGTACTGGCGCGCTGCATTTCCGACAGCAGCCTGGACGGTGTGCAGCTGTTTTTTCCCGATCCCTGGCACAAGAAAAAACACAACAAGCGTCGCATCGTCAAACCGGACTTTGCCCAGCAGATCCGCACCAAGCTGAAAATCGGCGGCTATTTCCACATGGCCACCGACTGGGAGCATTACGCCGAACAGATGCTGGAAGTGCTGAGTGCGGCGCCCGGTTTTGCCAATCGTGCCGGCGCAGGAATTTATTCACCGCGTCCGGACTATCGCCCGATTACCAAATTTGAACAGCGCGGTGAGCGGCTGGGACATGGCGTGTGGGATCTGGTGTTTGACCGTATTGAATAGTTTTCACCGCTGGACAATCTGATCGCGCAGTTTGAATTCGTTCGTCGAATAACCAAGAACAACAACAGGACAACGTATGCGAAAACTTGTGATGCTGGCGCTGTGCGCCCTGCTGCTGCCGCCAGCCTACGCCCACACGCCGGAAGATCCGGCGATGCTGATGCCCGCGCCATTCGAGGACTGGCAAACCCTCGACACGCCCAACTTCCGCATCAACTACCAGCCCCGTCACCTGGAGTTCGCCCGGCGCCTTGCGGCCATCGCGGAACAGGTGCATACCCGCCTGACGCCCTTGTTGCAATGGACACCCGGCGACAAGACCCAAGTGGTCATCAGCGACACCTATGACGGTTCCAACGGCGGCGCGTCTGTCATGCCGTACAACCGCTTTTTCATTTTCATGAACGCGCCCACCGATGGCGAACTGCTCGACAACGGCGACTGGATCGAGCAGGTGTTCACGCACGAATATGTGCACATCCTGCATCTGGATCAGGCCGACGGTTTGCCCAGCGGCCTGCGCAATGTGTTTGGCCGGATATTCTTCAACTTCCCGCAAGCCTTCAGCCCGCTGTGGATTACCGA
>JBMOPR010000840.1:2308-5255 GCA_049323075.1 Pseudomonadota bacterium | reverse complement strand
CAGTATTCAGGTGACTGAGCACGACCTGGTCGCCCTCCGCCAGCCCTTCCTTCACATAAATGAAATCGCGCCCTTTGTAGAGGACATCGACGTCCTTGCGCTGCAGCCGGCTGTCCGCGGTCACGATCCACAACTGCGAACCGTTGCGGAATGCACGCCGCGGCACCACGAAGACATTGTCGAAACTGCGGCCTTCGATCTCGGCCTCGACAAAGGTGCCCAGGGTCAGGGGTGGGCGACCGGGCTGGGCCGGGTCGGCGGCAAACGGGTCTTCGATGCGGGCATAAACGTTGAGCAGGCGGTTGAACTCGTCCATGCTGCCCTCCGCCCCCAGCACCACGCCGGACCAGTGGTAACGGGTGCCGCCGTAAACGGCGGAGAAATTGACGCCAGGGCCTTCCGGTGCCAGCACCGAACGGCGGGTGGGCAGATCCACCAGCGCGGCCTGCTGGTTGGACAGCGGCATGCGCACTTCGGCGATATTCACCGCATAAATCTGCCCCAGCGGCACACCAGGCTTGAGGTACATGCCCACCTGCAGGTTCTCGGCCCGCACGCGGCCATCGAATGGCGCCGTCAGTACGGTGTTTTTCTGCGCCAGCAGCAGGGCGGCGAGTTCGGCCTTGGCGGCCTCGAACTGGGCCTTGGCCTGCTGATCGTAATTGCGCACCAGGTCCACGTCATTGCCACCGGTGCGGCGGGCGGCGGCTTCCGCCTGGGCCTGCTGCAGGGCCTGGCTGGCCTGGGCCACCATAGCCTGGGTCTTGCGGATCTTCACTTCATTTTCGATGTCGTCCACCCGCATCAGCACTTCGCCCTTGCGGAAGAAGCCGCCGGTGACGAAGTTGGGGGACACATAGGTGACCGGGCCGCTGACTTCCGCCACCACCGGAATATCGTTGCCCGGCAGCACCAGACCACGGGTCAGCACGGGAATGCGGAGAGACTGGGAGGCCACCGGGGTGACGAGCACCATGGGAACCCGTTCTTCCGCGGCATGGCGCTCTGCCTTGGGACGGGCCATGAACAGGATGACCAGAACGACGCAGGCGGCCGCGAGGAAGGCAACGGGCAAGAGAATTCGAAAGTATTTCTGCATATTTATTGTTGTCTACTGCTGCGCCCTGCGTGTGCCGGCCACGCGTGTCGACAGGGATGGATGGTGCCGGGCAGCCGGGGCATCCGACACCCCGGCTGCTCCGAGGCTGAAGATAATACACCGAAGTGAAAAAACTGCGGGAGGGTTGCCACAAACAAATTTGTAAAGGCTATGTGGCATTACGTTACCGCAGGGGGGATCGGCTACAGTTTAAGGATAGACTGGGCGTCGATTCGCTCCAACCAATTGTCGCGGCTTATGAAATCACTGACCACTGTCGTGCCGGACCAGCGCCTGCGGTGGCGGCCGGGCTCCGGCCTGCTGCTGGCCTGGCTGCTGTGCTGCTGGCTGTTACCCCCGCTGGCACCGCTGGCGGCCGGACAGACCGACGTGATTGTCGTGGACGACAGCTCCACCGCGCTGGCGCTGCCGGGGCCGCTGCCCACTGCCCTGGATGACCCCACCCTGCCCATCGGTGCCTGGTTGCAGCGTCCTTTCACACCGGACCTGTACGGCATCTCACTGCAGCCTGGCCCTGACACCTACTGGCATCGCCTGCAGCTGGAGGGTCGCTTTGGCGACACCAAGCCACGCGACTGGCATCTGGTGGCCGACACCCACCTGCTGCGCCACCTTGAATTCTATCTGTTTGATGGCGACCAGCTGATCCTGCATCAGCGCGCAGGTCTGCTGGACGCGGTGGACCGGGCCGGCCGTTACAGCGGCATCCACCTGGATTTCAGCCTGCGCCAGAACCAGACGCTGACCCTGCTGATCCGCAAGCAGAACAACGGCCCCGCCATCCTGCCGCTGACCCTGTATAGCGAGGCAGCCTTCGCGGTGCAACAGCGCAACCAGTATCTGTTCTGGGGCGGGGTAATTGCGGTGCTGCTGGCGCTGGCGCTTTACAACGCCCTGGTGTACGCCATGCAGCCGGGGCCGGCCTATCTGTGGTATCTGGCCTTTCACGCCACAACGTTCCTGTATTTCTCCGGCATTCACGGATTCGGCTTTCTGCTGTGGCCGGACTGGCTGCAGCTGTATCTGGCCCAGCACATCATGACCCTGAACTTTCTGGTGATCTGGCTGGTGACCCGCTTCGCCAACGTGTTCCTGAATGCGAAGAAGAACGCACCCTGGCACCATCGCCACCTGCGCTGGTTCGGCTACCTGTGCTGGCCCGGAATCGTGGCATCCCATGTG
This sequence comes from Pseudomonadota bacterium, assembly GCA_049323075.1. Classification (GTDB taxonomy): domain Bacteria; phylum Pseudomonadota; class Gammaproteobacteria; order Pseudomonadales; family Ketobacteraceae; genus Ch67. The sequence continues at coordinate 2,953 of JBMOPR010000840.1, read as the reverse complement.
GTGCCGGAATACGGGATGATTCCGGTGTTTTCGGTGGTGCAGGTGGCGGGATCGGTGTTCGGGATCTCGATGGCGGTGGTGGCGCTGCGCAACCATTACCGGCCGGCGGTTTTCTTCCTGGTGTCCTGGCTGTTCACGGTAGCGGGCGGTGCGGTCGGCATGGCCACCTTCACCAGTGTGCTGCCCGCCACCTTCTTCACCCTGCACGGCTTCCTGTTCGGTGCGATGGCGGAGCTGATGCTGCTGTCGCTGGCGCTGGCAGACCGCATCCGCTTCATGGAAGACCAGATGCTGGCCAAAGCGTTTGAGGACCCGCTCACCGGCGCCCCCAATTTCTCCTTCTTCCGCAACCGATTTTCCGATCAGCTGGAAGCCATCCAGCAACGCCATTCCCACCTGTACCTGCTGGTGCTGGATCTGCAGGGTTTCCGCGAACTGGTGGGGCTGCTGGGCCCGGAGGTGCTGGGCCAGGCCTACCGCAACCACGTGGATCGCATGACGGATTTCATCCGCAACCAGCGCTGGGCCGTGCCGATCCGGACGCTGCAGGGTGAAGCGGTGTTTTTCATCAGCCTGCCCGGCGGCCAGGAAATGATGCTGGCGGATGCCCGCTCCGCCGGCGACGACAGCATCCAGCAGATCATG
>JBMOPR010000840.1:0-2298 GCA_049323075.1 Pseudomonadota bacterium | reverse complement strand
AACTGCACGAACTGTCGGACCAGGCCATCGCCGTCAGCGGCATCAACAGCAAGATCGGTTTTCGCATTGGCTGTGCGGCGTTTCACCCGCAGTCCAGCACCATTTTCGAATGTTTTCGCCAGGCCCAGGTGGCATTGCTGACAGCCCAGCGCAACCGGCAGTCGGCGGCGCTCTATTCCAACGAGCAGGACAGTTTCATCAAGCACCGGCTGTCCGTGCTGTCGGAATTGCGGCAGGCCATCGCGCGGGAGCAGTTGAGCATCTATATCCAGCCGCAGCTGCGGGTGCGCGACCAGTTGCTGGTGGGCGGCGAGGTGCTGGTGCGCTGGCACCATGACCGCGATGGTTATATCAGCCCCGGCGTGTTCATCCCGCTGGCGGAGCAAAGCCAGCTGATCTTCGACATCACGCGCCAGGTGCTGCTGCAAAGCTGCCAGTGGCTGCAACGGCAGCAATCGCTGCCACAGGATTTTCATCTGTCGGTGAACCTGTCGGCGCTGGACATCAATGACCGCCGCCTGCTGCCCTTTATCGAATACTGCATGACGGAATACCACGTCGACCGCCGCCGCATTCTGTTCGAGGTGACCGAATCCGCCGTGATGGATGATCCGGAACGGTTTCTGGGCGTGATCCGTCAGCTGCATGAGCTGGGCTTCAAGATTGCCATCGACGATTTCGGTACCGGGTATTCGTCGATGTCGTACCTGCAGCAGATGAACGCGGACGAGATCAAGATCGATATCCGCTTCGTGCGCAATATCCATCTGTCGCCCACCAACCAGAACATCGTGAAAGCCATCGTGCAGCTGGCACGGGCAACCCACGCCTACACGGTGGCAGAAGGCATCGAAACCGAAGCGGAACTGAACATGCTGCGGGCGCTGGAGTGCGATATCGCGCAGGGCTTTCTGTGGTCGGCGGCGGTGCCGGCAGAGGAGTTCTCGCAGCGGTTCCTGGCGGGCAGCCGCCCCGTCAACCTGCAACAATCCAGCTAAAAATACGCAACATTCCCGTCACCCCCACTTCACACAAATATTCCATTCTGCCCCAGGTCCTGCCCGCTGGGCACGACGTCGCCTGTTCGAGGCATTTCTTGAGACCCACGGGGAGACACCATCATGCACACCGCATTTTCGAAAAAAATCGCCCTTGCCGCCGCACTGCTGGCCGCTGCGCTCAGCGTTCCGGCCCAGGCCACCAACGTCAGCGTCACCACCGATGGCAGCTGGTACCAGTTCGACGTGGACGAAGTCGTCGCCGGCAGCGGCGGCCTGGAATGGATCGACGCCATCACCGACGGTAGCGGCCAATACAACGGCGACGGTTCCGCGCTGAGCTTCACCTTCACCCTGAGCCAGGCCGGCGCCCTGTCCATCGTCGATGGCGGTTTCGGCGGTGATGAGTATCAGGTCAGCGTCAATGGCGTAAATTATTTCACCTCCACTCCACTGGCACCCGGACTGGCCAGCACAGGCACGGATTTCGATGCGGCCCTGGCAGACACCGACGGCTTCAGCTACCTCAACCTGTTTCTGAATCCCGGCACCTACACCGTGACAGGACTGCTGCAGTTTTCGGCCAGCGATCCCCACGGCAATCCGTACAACGCGTCGGTCGGCGGCCTGCGGGTGAGTGAAGTGCCAGTGCCCGCCGCCGCCTGGTTACTGGGTTCCGGCTTGCTGGCTCTGGCGGCCCGCCTGCGCCGTCGTCGCGCCTGATTTGCAACTATTACACGGGGAGAAAAAATTCATGAAACTGCAACTCAAGAAAATTGCGGCTGGCGTCGCACTCACACTGGCTGGCGCCACAGCGGCCCAGGCCGCCAACGTCACGGTCAAGGTCATCGCGTTCAACGATTTTCACGGCCAGCTGGAATCGCCGGGCTCGTTGCGCGTCAACGCGGCCAGCGCAACACCCACTGTCGCTGTCGGCGGCGCGGATTATTTTGCCGGCCACATTGCGCGTCTGAAAGCGCAGAATCCGAATTCGGTGGTGGTGTCCGCCGGCGACCTGATCGGCGCCACGCCGCTGGTGTCGGCACTGTTCCATGACGAACCCACCATCGAGACGATGAACCTGGCCGGGCTGGAATTCAATGCGGTGGGTAACCACGAATTCGATGAAGGCAAGGACGAACTCAAGCGCATGCAGAACGGTGGATGTCACCCCACGGATGCCAACAGTTGCAAAGGCTTGCAGACAGGCACGCCCTACCCGTTCAGCGGTGCGAAATTCAAATTCCTCGCCGCCAACGTGGAGGAAACCGCCACCGGAAAAGCCATTTTCCCGCCCTAT
>JBMOPR010000839.1:0-5262 GCA_049323075.1 Pseudomonadota bacterium | reverse complement strand
AATGGCGCATCAACAAACTGGCGCTGTACCGGGGGCACCGGCAGGTGGACGAGAAATTCACCCTGGTGTCCATCATCGACAACCTGCGCCTGCAGCAGGGCAAGAGCGGGCCGATCATCCGCCTTGCCGGTGAAATAGTGCCGGAGGAAGCCGTGCTGGATCTGGTGCCGCAACCGGCGGACGCCTGCCGCGAATTCCCCGAAGCGCCGCTGAACGCAGAAGTGGCCGACGATTTTTACCAACCCAAAGACCCGGCCGCACCGGTGACCGGTTACGCCGACCTGCACACCCATCTGGGCTTTCCCCAGGCCATGGCCGGGCTGGCGATGGCGGGCGATCTGTTCCATCCCTGGGGCATCGAACACGCCCTGAAAGACTGCGCCCACCTGCACGGTGCCAACGGCATGCTCGACCTGCTGGAAGGCCAGCGCGCCAGCGGCGGTGCCGGCGGCCATGCCACGGCGGGCTACCCCGACCTCACCTACTGGCCCCGGCGCGACACCAGCACCCACGTGCAGGCCTATTACCGCTGGCTGCAGCGGGCCCATCTGGGTGGGCTGCGGCTGATGGTGTCCCACGTCACGGGCAATCCCACCTTCTGCCAGCTGCTGTCGCTGATGAAACCGGGCCGCGCCGAGGGCGACTGCAGTAGCCGCTCGGAAGTGGAAAACCAGTCGCTCTATCTGTACGCCCTGCAGGACTACATCGACGCCCAGGAAGGCGGCCCCGGCAAGGGCTGGTTCCGCATCGCCACTTCGGCCCGCGAGGCCCGCGCGATCATCAACCAGAACAAACTGGCGGTGGTGCTGGGCGCGGAATACGGCACCCTGTTCGACTGCAACGAAAGCGCGACGTTCTGCAGCCCGCAATACATCGACCAGCAACTGGAGCGCATCCACCAGCTGGGCGTGCGCGTGGTGTTCCCCATCCACCGCTTCGACAACGCTTTTGGCGGCACCCGCCCGGCCGGCGATGTGGCCGGCGCCTGGATGAACCTGGCCAGCAAACTCAACACCAGCCGCGCGCCGAAAGTCACCCAGATGCTGGACCCGTTCGGCTACCTGTTCAAACCCATCGGCGGTCATTTCTGGGAACTGCAAACCTGTCCTGACGGAATTGAAGGCACCTCCGGCCTGCTCAGCATGGAACAGTTCATCAACCAGGATTTCCGCGCCCTCACCAACGGCCTGGCCGACATTCCCACCATCGGTCCCACCCTGAATTCCCTGCTGGAGCTGGGCTTCTTCAGCAAACTCAACCCGCTGCCGGACTACGCCGGATTCGATCAGCCCGACAGCCACGCCTGCAACCTGACGCCGCTGCAACCGGCCGGGCACTACCTGGTGAACCGGCTGATCGACAAGGGCATGATCATCGACATCGACCACATGGGATACGGCACCCAGATGGACACGCTGGATATTCTGGAACAGCGGCAATATGCCGGCGTGGTGTCATCCCACAGCTGGATGGAAAGCAACGCACAGATCCGCGCGCGCATGTTCCGCCTGGGCGGGCAGATCAGCCCCTTCAACCACCGCCCCAGCGACAACGCCGCCGTGATGAAGGAATACCGCGCGGAAATGGCCGCGTTTGATTTTCCCATCGGCGTCGGCATGGGCAGCGACATACAGGGTGTCACCGCGCAGACCGAAGGCGATCCCGAAATAGCGATCACCTATCCGTTTCAATCCGTGGATGGCAAGGTCAGCTTCACGCAACCGACCACCGGCAACCGCGTGTTTGATTACGCGACCGAGGGCGTTGCCAACTACGGCATGATGGCGGAATGGGTGGAAAACCTGCGCCAGCTGGACGCGAACGATCCGGACGATCTGATGGGGATTTTCATGAATTCCGCCGAATCGTTCTTGCAGATGTGGGAACGGGCGGAAGCGGCGAAGATGGACCTCGATTAACGCACCTGCTGTTGACGCGTACTCATCGGACCAATTGCTTGACACTTCAAGCTCGTAAACCCGATATCAGTGGGTCAATTGGACATGCAATTCAGCACGTGCATTTCTCAGATAAGTTCGGCTCAACGAAGCTGTTGAGCCGAACTCCGCGTCGCTATTGGGCAATACAACCGCAAACCGAACCGGCGCTGGCATTGATATTGGTCCACTGCCCGTTCCATTTGGCATTGTTTGCTGCATTCGGACACACCCCAGGTTTCGCGCTTGTGCCCTGGCAAATGGCAGGGGCCATGCTGTTATCACCAATCACCGTGCCTGCCGATACATCCACGGCCTCGCCCTTGCCCAGCACGATATCCAGAAAAATGTGGCTCAGATTCTGACTGGTAATATTGTTGTTAACGCTGTTGCCCGTTCCCACATAATTGTGGCAACCAAAGCAGTTGCTGATGAACTGGGTGCTGGTCAGATCCACGTTCTGGAAAGTGGTCTCAGCGACCGTATTTGCCAACCGAAGAGATCCACGCTCGTTCGGAACGCCTACGCCACCAGAGCTTTTGGTGGTGTCACTCACCCACAAATCACCAACGTTAAAGTAGTTGGTCAGCACGCGCATTGATGTCGGTGCGCTGGGCCCCGATACCAATGCAGCCACACCGCTGTTCTGTTGTTGAATATCCTGCACATTCACAGCAGCGTTTGAGTCACCCGCTGCCGTACCATACGGATAAACGCGACAGATGTTGGTGGGAGCGCCGGTGGGTGCGGTCTGGTTTTCCAGTGGATTATTAAAGTTGCAAGGGTTCTTGGGAGCAGCAGACCCTGGCAGGGCCGCTGTACAACTCTGGCTGGCGAATGTCCATGGAGCACTGGGCTGGGTGCCGGCAGGCGTACAGTCGGGCGAATTGATCTTGTGTTCAAAGGTCGCCCAAACGAATTCCGGATGATTGGGAGTGGCTATCGCAATGTGCATTCCGACCAGACCGAGTGTCTGCGTTTGTCCTCCTATTATCTGTTGTTGCGTAACGAAAGTACCCGCAGCAATTTCGCTGGCCGACAGCACCTTCCAGGCACCTTTTATTTCAGTGGTACCACCGGGAAAATTGATCAGATTCTGCTTTTGAAGCTCAACGGCACTGCCAGAAAGGCTGCACATTGCCTTACTGAAACGCACATCGTAGTAGACGACATTGCCATCCTGCGCATAAATGGTTGCGCCATCACCAGCCTGTCCTGTAGACAGCGATGAATCGCTCGCCTTGTTCAACCTGGTTCTCAACGTCGGTCCGGTGACCGCCGCATCGCAGGAATTTGCGGGGTTGCCATCAGCATCAAACTCAAGCACCGCATACTGGTTGGGGTCCATGAGATTGCGCTGACCACTGCTGTTGCCAGACATCAGATACAGATATGCCTGTGTAGAGAACTGGTAAAAATCGCAAAATGTTGAATCGCCCGGCCCCGCACTTTGCTTTACCTCGGTTGGCATTGCCGGATTTGTGAGCCAGCCCGGGTCCACCGGGCAGGTTTCAGCAGCCACGGCGTGCGCATTCAGCCCAGCAAGAATGAGGCTGGAGCATAACAGCATTCGCTTGTTCTTCATTTTTTGTTCCTTCCGTTGGAATTCTACGAAGCAGCAGACCGCCCGCGGCGAATCTTCAGCACGGAATTCATTTGAATGATGAAATTTATAGCGCGGGAATGCGTTGTTGCGGTTGGATACAGAACAGAAAATTGAGAATTGGAAAAATCATCCTGATTTTGTATTGGTAACACGCAGGCCTTCCACGCCATCACTGAAATGGTAGACGCTACCGGTCAGGAGTCAAAAGGCATCTGTGGCACTTTCGTGCGAACGTGCATCAGTTCGATGCCACCACTGTAACGTGGCAAACAGAGCATGTGTGAGTATTTTGTGATCACTCCAGGACAGAAGAGCATACGTAGCTCAACGCATTGATAGGGTGCGTTGGGGTCGGATCGGAGGACCTGATTGCTGTTCGCGGTCGCGAAGAAGCTGGGAGCGGAAATTCGCGGATTACTGATAGAACGAGTACAACTCAGCAATTGCGGACATTTGAGAAGGCCATCACTTAATTCTGTAGTTCAGTTCTTCCGATTGTTGGGGCCTCTTCTGTTTTGGTTTTTGTGCTGTGAATTTGTCCGGCGCTCCGCTGCCACTCCCTTTACTGCAGGTCATGGGGAGTGGTGGGGAGGTGGCGACTCTGTCATGATGTATTGGTGCTGGGGGCTATACACCCTCATCTGTCGGAGGTGACGCCTTGGTGTTGCGACCATCGACGGTAATATTCAGGCTGAAGAAGGCGCCGCGCTCGATAGCCTTCTCGATGAGCCTTATGAGGAGGATACCCAAGATAAGGGCAACCGTGATCAACAACAGCTTGTTTGTACTCAATTGCTCAATAAAATCAACTACGTCGCCCATGTATTCTGCTCCAGTTTTAGGGTGCAAACGATTGGAGTACACTGGGCGCATGTTGGTTTGCGTAAGCTGATTGCTGGTCTACGCTTCTAACATGAGATGCCCGTTGGGTACTCTCTGCCAAAGGGCCCTTTTTTTAGTGTTGGACGCACGGGAAAGGGCCTTTTTCTTTGTGTTACTTGAGTGATGTTAGTAGAGAAAATTCGATATTCCTCATAATCAGAAATCATAAAAACCTTTCTATATATGCCAACCGACGTGGTTCGTCGGAATACCCTTGGTACCACTTCCACCGCTAACCTGTCACATGGCTTGCATCCGCAACGCATTGCGCCATGCCGCTCTCCTGTGCCACCCAGCAAAGCCCCACCCTGTCCTAGCCTTGGCCCGTTTGATCGCACCGCTTACATCTTAAACGCCAAATTCGTCCTGAATTTCTAGCTCACGCAGAATTTTTATCGCTGGTTGATCACTGTATTTTAGTGCCATGGCATGTATAGGCTGGTTCAGCGTTAGCTTGTGTTTGTGGGCTAATTCATCCTAGATCTTATGTAGTTCGGTCAGTGTTCTACCGCTGACGGTGATGTTCGATGCCTTCCGGTTTGTGGCTTCATCTTTCCCGCATTTACGGGGTTCTGGGTACTTAGCCGCAAAATATACCGTAGCCCTTGGGCTCACCCTGTTCGTATAAATCGTGTAGGGGGGTTAACCAACTGAATTGGTTGTTTTTTATCTGCTTTGTGCATACAGAAAAATCACATACTAGTTATATATTACTTAATGCTGTAGTGGCATATACGCCCCAAAACTGAAAATGCGCTGGAGACCGCGCCGCGCCTGGGCTTGAGGGGGGCTGTGGTATATTTTGCGGCTAAGTACCCAGAACCCCTAAAAGTATTC
>JBMOPR010000838.1:0-5271 GCA_049323075.1 Pseudomonadota bacterium | reverse complement strand
ATCGGGAATTTTCCAGATGGTGAACGATGATCACGTTAGCCTCGCCAGCAGGTTGTCAGGAAATGTGCAGGGTGGAGCGGACCGTCTTGCCGTTTTTCTTTTCCAGCCGGTGCCAGTTGGAGTTGTCGTTGAGCGTCACCCAGCGCCGCTCTTCCGTGCGGTAAAACCATTCCTTGTCGTTCTGGTAGAAAATCTGTTTGCCCGATGTTTCCAGAATGTTGAGGATTTCGTTGGAGTGGGAACGGATCTCGTCGAAATCCGTGGTGGCGCGCTGACCCATTTCGGAATACAGCTCGTTCAGCTCAAGCAGCAGGGTGTTCACTTCCTTGTCCAGCATTTTCACATGCAGGCCAATGCGGCGCGATTCACCAAACAGGATCGGATAGGCGTGCGACGGATATTTGGAATTCAGCGTCACCGCGATTTCCTTGATTTTGGCGGAATCTTTCATGTGGTAGGACAGAATCTCCTCGCACAGCATGATCGACAGACTTTCTGCGCGGTCCACCGCACCGATCACCAGCGGGTGCACATGATTGAACAGATGCTTGTACGCGTTTTCCCGCTCGCTCGCCGACTTCTGGCTGTCCCACAGGCGCACGATGCGATTCAGTTCATCCAGGCTGACGCTGACGCGGTTGTTGTCGCGATCGATGGGCGACAGATCATGGGTCAGCGAGGTATCCACTGCGCTCAGAAACGCCATCGGGCCCATCCGTATTTCATTGGCGCCAATCGCCAGCATGGTGGCGGCGGACGCACACTCCAGCGGCACCAGCGCCACCAGCTGATCGGTGTACTGGCGAATCAGGTTGATGATGCGGATCGAGGCCTTGCCATTACCGCCATCGCTTTTGATGAACAGGTGAATCCGTTCGTTGCGCCCCACCGTTTCCAGCATTTCATAAAACGCCACGACATCGTTGTGGCAGATGCTGCCGCGGGAACCATTCCAGTAGTTGATAACCGGGCCGCCCAGCAGCTTTTCCAGCCGGCCAACAATTGCCTGGGTCTTGCTGAAGAGGACAGGGGGCTGCTTGATTTTCACTTCTTCCGTCATCCGTTACTCCATGTGTGTCTGTTAAAGGCAACGCCAATCTAGCAGAGAGCGGCACCCTTATTGAACCGCGCTGACGCCGGAGCGATGCAGATCGTTTTTTGTACAATAATGCAATCGTATTGCGAATTGACCGGCCCGCCTGATATCTGGTACTAATGTTCCAGCCACAACAAAAAGAACACCGGCCAGAGGGGACCGCCGCCATGCACCGCCGTGCTTCCGTTCATCGTTCATTTATCCGTTTGCTGCTTCTTGCCATCACCGCCCTGGGTTTCGGTTTCACCCTGCCCGCCAGCGCCGCCAGCTGGGACTACGACAACGTGATCACGCTGGAAGCCGGGCCCAACCTGCCGTTCGATCTGAAGGCGGTATTTTTGTCGGTAAAGCCCGGCACCGTGATCGAGCTGCCGGAAGGCACCTATCACTTCGATGACGAGCTGATCCTCAACACCTCCCACGTCACCATCAGGGGCCAGGGCATGGACAAAACCATCCTGTCCTTTGCGCAGCAGCCGCAGGGCGCCCAGGGTGTGCTGGTGCAGGCAGATGCCTTCGCCATCATGGATCTGGCGATTGAAGACACCGCTGGTGACGGCCTGAAAATCGAAAATTCCAACGGCGTGGTGGTGCAACGGGTACGCGTGGAATGGACCAACGGTCCGGCAGAAGAGAACGGTGCCTACGGCTTCTACCCCATCAACTGCGACAACGTGCTGATTGAAGACAGCATCTCCATTGGCGCGTCGGACGCCGGCATTTACGTCGGCCAGTCCCGCGATATCGTGGTGCGTCGCAACCGCGCCGAATTCAACGTCGCCGGCATTGAAATCGAAAACTCCATCAACGCCGACGTGTACGAAAACATCGCCACCCACAACACCGGCGGCATCCTGGTATTCGACATGCCGAACCTGACCCAGGCCGGCCACCATACCCGCGTCTACAACAACCAGGTGATCGACAACAACACCAAGAATTTCGCGCCGAAAGGCAACATCGTCGGCAAGGTGCCCACCGGCACCGGCGTGATGGTGCTGTCCACCGACTGGGTGCATGTGTTCGACAACGTCATCACCGGCAACAAGACCACCAACTTCGCGATTTTCAGTTTTGCCTCGGTGGCCATCCTGGACGGCACCCCGCTGCCGGAAGGCTATGATCCCTACCCCGAACACATCTTTGCCTACAACAACACCATGCAGAAACAGCGCAGCTGGTATTTCGACGGCGGCGAATTCAACCTGCTGGCGAATCTGCTGTTCATCCTGAAACTGGCGCCGGTTTCCGACTTCGTGGTGGACGGCCAGGTGGCCAGCGATCTGGCCAGCGCCGACTGGTGCTTCCAGGACAACTACCGCCCCAACGGCTCCCGCGCCAGCTTCGGCAACCTGCAGCTGCAGAAAACAAACTGGTTCCTGCAACTGCTCGGCATTCCCGGCACCCCGGCCAAACTCGGCTACCCGGTGGAAACCAATTGCACGCAAGCGGACTTCGGCCCGGTGGATCTGGACCTGACCGTATTCGATACCGTGCCGGAACCGACCGACGAATACACCGATGAAGAAATCGCAGCCTTGTGTGCGGGCGGCGACAGCAACGGCGTCAACTGGGAAGCCTTCGTGGTGAACTGCCCCAGCCTGTCCAGCTACCGCCTGTTCGTCGACAACAATCCGCTGGGTACACCCAACACCAGCCGCGCCGCGCCCTACGATCTCACCACGCCGCTGTTCAGCGACTACGCCCACAAATACCGCGTGGTGTACGTGCCCAACGGCAGCAGCGCCACCTACAGCGACACCGGTCCGTTCGATTTCCCGGTGGGCACCATCATCGCCAAAACCTTCACCTTGCCGCTCAACACCGGCGTGGAGAAGGTGGTGGAAACCCGCCTGCTGATCCATCGCGCCAGCGGCTGGACCGGCATGAGCTACATCTGGAATGAAGACCTGAGCGAAGCGCATCTGGCCCTGGGCGGCGGCGCGGTGAATGCCACCCTGCTTGATCCGGATGGCAATGAAGTCAATGTCAACTATCGCATTCCCAACGCCAACCAGTGCACCAACTGCCATGGCGTGAAAACGGCGAGCGATGAAACCTTCAGGAACCTGCCCATCGGTCCGAAGGCGCAGTACCTGAACCACGCCTATCCCTACAGCGGCGGCGTGGAAAACCAGCTGACCCACTGGAGCGCCATCGGCATCCTTTCCGGCGCTCCGGCACCGGCGGCCGCACCGCGCCTGCCCGTATGGAACGATCCCTCCGACGGTACCGAGGAACAGCGCGCCCGCGCCTACCTGGACATCAACTGCGCCCACTGCCACAGCGAAACCGGCCGTGCCCGCTCCACTGGCTTGTGGCTCACCGCCGACCGCCCGCTGGACGCCAACTACGGTCTGTGCAAACCACCGGTGGCCGCCGGTGCCGGATCGGGCGGCCTGAAGTGGGACATCGTGCCCGGCAACGCGGCGCAGTCGATCCTGGTATACCGCCAGCAGTCGAACGACCCCGCCGTGCGTATGCCGGAACTGGGCCGCAGCAGCGTGCACACACAAGGCGTCGATCTGGTAACCCACTGGATCAACTCACTGCCGGCCACCACCTGCGCCACATCCCCGTGACGCACACCGCCTGATCTTCACTTCCTCACAGCCCCCGCCTTGAAAACGGGGGCTTTTTAATGCCGTTGAAAATCAGCGCCCCGCCCTTACAATGCAGGCAACCCATTGCACCTGCTTTCGGAGCATCTCATGAAAATCCTGCGCATCCTCCCCCTGTGGCTGTCCCTGCTCGCCACGCTGCTGCTGTCCGGCTGCGGCTACAACGATCTGCAGGCACAGGATGAAGCCATCAAGGCTGCCTGGTCGGAAGTGCTGAACCAGTACCAGCGTCGCGCCGACCTGGTGCCCAATCTGGTGAGCACCGTGAAAGGTTACGCCGCCCACGAGGAAAAGGTGCTGACGGAAGTGGCGGAAGCCCGCTCCAGCCTGGGCAAGCTGCAACTCACCAGCGACACCCTCACCGACCCGGAACAGTTCGAGGCCTTCAACCGCGCACAGGCACAAATGTCCTCGGCACTGTCACGGCTGATGGTGGTTTCCGAAAACTATCCGCAACTGAAAGCCGACCGCGCCTTTCAGGACCTGGCCGCCCAGCTGGAAGGCACCGAAAACCGCATCACCGTGGCACGCAAGCGCTACATTGAATCCGTGCAGACCTACAACCTCACCGTGCGCCAGTTTCCCACCAACCTGACCGCCATGCTGTTCTCGATGGAAGTGAAACCGAATTTCACTGTCGCCAATGAGGCGGAAATTTCCACCGCACCCAAAGTCGATTTCAGCGCGCCGTGACAATGGATGGCCACATGCAACGTCCCGCGAAACGCCACGCACCGGTTTATGCCTGGCTGCTGTTGACGCTGCTGCTGGGCAGCGTCTTCACCCCTGCGGTCAATGCTGCCGTGGCGGTGCCACCCTACCAGGCGTTCACCACCGATCTCACCGGCACCCTGTCGGCGCAGGAAAAAGCCGGACTGGAACAGCGTCTGCGGGAGATCCACCAGCTGGGCATCGCGGAAATTGCCATCCTGCTGGTGCCCACCACTGGCACGGAAAGCATCTTCGACTACGCGATGCGGGTGGCGGAAAAGTGGAAAGTCGGCGACAAAACCCGGGACAACGGCGTGCTGCTGGTAATCGCGAAAGACGACCGCACCTCGCAGATTCTGGTGGGCTACGGCCTGGAAGGCAGCCTGACCGATGTCGCCTCCAGCCGCATCCTGCGCGACGTGATACCACCCTTTTTCCGGCGCGGCGATTTTGCCGGCGGACTGCATGCGGCCCTCGACGCCATCCTGTCGGCAGTGCGCGCCGAACCCGTTGGAAATGCAGCTGGAAGCGCCGCACAATCGCGTCGCAGCGGGAACCAGATTGATGTGCCGGCCTGGTTCATATTCACCACTCTCGGCTGGGTTTTCTTCGCCCGTTTCTTCCTCCGCCTCTTTTTCGGCAAGCTGCTGGCCGGATTCGCCACCGCCGTATATGCCCTGTCATTCGGTTTTTGGGCCGGCCTGCCCCTGCAGACGCTGGTGTTCGCCATGCTGTTTCTGACACTGATAGTGGCAGGCAACAACCGGGGGCGAGGCAGCCGATTTGGTCACGGCGGCAGGTCCGGTGGCGGCTTCGGCGGTGGTGGCGGCGGCAGTTTTGGAG
>JBMOPR010000837.1:0-5278 GCA_049323075.1 Pseudomonadota bacterium | reverse complement strand
CAGAGGGATTCGTACACCGGCAGTGTAGGTTCCTGCACGCAACATTCCATCGTCGTGCTGGTGAAATCCGCGAACTTTATTTTCACAAACGCTTTCTTCACTTCATCCTTCTGGCGCGAGCGGCTGAGCCGGCTCTCCAGGCGTTCCTTCAATGCCGGCAACTGGCGGATACAACTGCCCAGATCCGGCAGATCCTGCGCATACGTGTGCTCTACACTCAGTGATTTGCGTTCGTCCCGCTCCTGCACCGGACGCTCATCGCGACCATGGGCCAGCTGATACAGATACTCGCCGAAACTGCCTACTTTCTCGATGAACTGAAAATGATTGCAGGCGCGGATATCGGCGCAGGTGCGAAAGCCCAGCCGATGCAACCGCTCCGCCGTCACCTTGCCCACGCCGTGCAGTTTTTCCACTGGCAGGTTCTGCACGAACGCATCCACATCCTGCGGTGGAATCACGAACAGGCCGTCCGGCTTTTTCCATTCGCTGGCAATCTTCGCCAGGAATTTGTTGGGCGCCACACCGGCGGATACGGTAATGCCCACCTGCGCGCGCACCTGCTTGCGGATCGCGTCCGCCATGCGGGTGGCGCTGCCCTGAAAGTGCGATTGATCCGTCACATCCAGAAATGCTTCATCCAGTGACAGCGGTTCGATCCGGTCAGTGTACTGGCGCAGCACCCGCATCACCTGTTGCGACACCTCGCTGTAATAACGGATGCGATGCGGCAGGATGATCAGCTCGGGACACAGCCGCATCGCATAGGCCGACGCCATCGCCGAGCGCACGCCGTAGCGCCGTGCCTCGTAATTGCAGGTGGAGATCACGCCACGCCGGCCGGGATCGCCACCCACCGCCACGGGCCGGCTACGCAAAGACGGGTCATCGCGCATCTCCACCGCTGCATAGAAACAGTCGCAATCGATATGAATGATTTTTCGCGTCATGGGAAATTTTCGTGAAAAAGCCTTTGCCAAAACTGCGATGTTGATTTACTGTAATTATATACAGTAAATGGTGGTCATGAAAAGCAGCGGCGCTAAATATCGGGATGCAGCCTGAACATGATTACCGGATGAATTCAAAACCGGGCAGGCTGGTGAATTGCACGTTTTGCCTTGTTTTTTCATCAGTCTTGCTCGCGATATATAAAAACGCCGTCAGGAGGAATCCGGTCATGCAGGAACAAGGTCAACTGCCCTTTGAAACGAGCGGACCTGTATCGGTGCGGCCTGCGGTGGCGCTCAACCTGTTGCGGGAACATGCGACCTATCTGTTGCGGGTGCGGGGTGATGCCATGCAGTCGGCCGGCATCCACGACGGAGACTTGATCGCGGTGCGCAAATCCGTGCGGGCCGGGGAGGGCAGGCTGGTGGTGGCACGGGTAGTGGATGCAGCGGCACCGACACCCCGCTGGCGAGGCCGCCAGGCGGATGCGACCCTGTCCGAACGAACGGCCAGCCTGCCGTTTATCCTGGCGCCGGACAATCTGGTCATCAACGGGCGGTTTGTCGGCGTGGTGCGGGAGCGCAGAACGCTGCACTGATCTGTGCCGGGAGATATCGGAGGAAGATTATTCGCGTAACGCTGACAAATAAAAGACTTCTCGCGCAGTAAAATCGTCACCCAACGTTTACTGCCTCGTTTGGCTGCGGTTAATCCCGCAGCCTTTTTTTTATTCACAGTTTTTTATTCGAAGCTTTTTGTTCGAAGAACGAAGGCCGGCGGTTTTGGTGTAACAAAATCGCCATCTCCGCCGGCAAATATACGGATCAGAAGAACAGGGCTACCAGCAGGGCAATGGCGCCCAGCGCCACGCCGGCGATCCCCAGCATGTTGCTGCCGGCACCGGCGGATTTCTGTGCCAGCTGTTCGGCGATCATGTCGCGTGCGTTGGCAATTTCGCCTTGTGCTACATCCTGGGCCACGGCGCGGCTGATTTCCTGGGCGGCTTCCTTGGCGGTTTCACCGGCGGCCGCAGCTGCGGTGAACTGGGCGATTTTTTTCACTTCCTCGATCAGTTCCGGCGAGGCGTGACGGGTCGCGTCGATGGCGGTTTCCAGTGCCCCCAGATTGCTGGAGATGCGGTTTTCCAGCTGCCGATTGACCTGCTCGAATTTCTCCTCGAACAACGCAGCGGCGATGCGCTGGCTGTTGGCGTTGCTCAGCTGGTTGATGCGGGTATCGGCCTGCGAATTGAGTTCCTGCCGCAGCGCCTGCTTGGCGGATTCGATGTCTGCCTGCAGTTCCTGTTTTAGCTGATCGCGAACAGCGTCGCCGAGAGATTTCTGAAAAGATTCGATGCGCTCTTCGATAATCTTGCGCACCATGTTTTCCACTACACGGGTGCTGATGCCCACGGCCTGGGTGGGGGCGGATTTGTTGTCAGCAGGTTTTTCGTTCGACGCGGACTGCATACTGTCACCGGAATCGAGTTTGTTGAGGATGGCCATCAGGGTGGCGGACGGAGCGGGTTTCGGCAGAATGGCATAGGCGCCCAGGGCCAGCGCCTGTTCGCCGTAGTCGGTGCCTTCCTTCGAGGTGCACATGATGATCGGGATGTTGCGGGTGTCCGGATTGGATTTGATGGCCTTGGTGGCTTCGAACCCGTCCATGCCCGGCATGAGATGGTCCATGAAAATGATGTCGGGGTTGTTGGTGGACAGGTAGTTCAGCGCATCGCCTGCCGACTCGGCAAAGTCCGTTTTGATGCCTTGTTGCTGGAGCAATTTCTTCAATGAAAACCGGGCGGACTTGGAGTCATCCACCACCAGAGCATGTTTGATAGCCATGGGCACTTCTTCTGTAGTACTCGATCAGATGTGTCGGAATTGACAGTATAGACCGCATTACGGCCGCGATAGCCGTCAAACCGCCGGATTTGGGCACATTAAGCGCTTGTTAAGTATGACAAACTTTGGCCGACTTTGCCGAGGCCTATTCGCCAGGCGGACAGGATGCAGGGACCGGTTCATGGGAAGTCAGACTGTTTCTGCTGATCCGTCAACTAAGCCAGAGTGCCGCCAGCCCGCCCATGAGCGCTACTGCCAGCCAGAACGGGATCAGGTACCAGCGGTCCCGCAGTAACTGGGGGATGCGCAGCAGCTGGCGCTGACGGCGGCGGGCATTATTGACCCGGATGCGCTGATCCACTTCCTGCAGGATGTCCTGCTTCAGTGCTGCCTGGCTCTGGGCCAGATCCTGCGTCAGGACGTCGAACTTGGCGGTGATGTGGTGGCGCAGTTCCAGGTTGAGCTGGTGCAGCTTGGAATCCGTGATGGAGTGGATCAGGGTGGCCAGGCCTTTGGCCGGGTAGGTGGACGGGCCGGACTGGCCCTGTTCCATCTGCCGCAGGCGCTGGTCAAAGGTCTGGAACAGCTCTTCACCGACCCGCTGGATGTGCTTTTCCATGGTGAAGGTGAGGTGGTCCCGCAGTGAGGTCAGCTGCTGGTCGATGCTGCTGGCGATCTGGTCCGCCTGGGCGGGACGCTGGTAGGTGACTTCCGCCAGCACCTCGGAAATCTTGTTCCAGGTGGCAGGCTTGGGGATCACACCCACGGCGCCGGTGGCCATGGCTTCCTGCTTGTAGGCTTCGTCGTTTTCGCTGGTGTACATCACCACCGGGATGGTGGCGGTGTCGGGATTGCTGCGCATGGCACGGATCGCTTCCAGGCCGCTCATGCCGGGCATGGTGTGATCCATGAAGATGATGTCGGGCTTTTTGGTCTTGAGGTAATCCAGCGCCTGGATGCCGGATTCGCTCTGGTCCACCTGGGCGCCCTTGCGCTCCAGCAGACGTTTGAGCACATTCCGCGCCGAGGCGGAGTCGTCGACCACGAGGGTTTGCAGTGCTGACATGGAATAACCGCCGTTATTTTTTGTTATGAAGGCGAAGGGCCAATTTACTGCACTTGTATTCAGTATGTCTATCGCTTTGAATTGTTCAAGTTGCCGTCATTTTGCCGGGATTCGATGGCATCCAGCAGCAATCGCATATTGCGGGCGTTGGCTTTGAAGCTGGCGTCCAGGATGTCACCCAGAACGGGCACCGATCCTGCCAGTACGTCGATCAGGATATTCACCAGCATGCGCAGCTGGATCCGCCCGGATACGCCGTATTTGCGCGCGCCAATCAGGATGAACAGCGAGGCCAGACCGGTCAGCACGTCACCGGCCACCGGAATCAGGCCGATAATGAAATCCCAGCCGATGCGGTAGCGGGTGAAGGGGATGCGGAACTGGTTGTCGAGCAGATTGGCCAGTCGTTGCAGGTTCTGGATCGAATAGATGCCGGTTTGGCCGTTTTCCACAGTAGTTTCCTTTACCTGGGGGTGCTGGGGATTCTACCATCGGGTCTTTGGGCTTTTCTAATCAGGTGTTTGCATGGCAATGACGGCAGTACAGGGCCGCTGCGACGCGCGTTTCGAATCCGTGCGCCAGGCGTTTTCCGATCTCATGAACGAACCGGGCCAGCGTGGCGCCGGGGTCAGCCTGTACTGGCGTGGCGAGACAGTGGTGGATCTGTGGGCGGGCACCCGCGACAAGGATACCCGTCTGCCCTGGCAACAGAACACCCTGGTGAACGTGTTTTCCACTAGCAAGGGAGTGGCCGCGCTGGCTGTGCAGAAGGCGCTGGATCTGGGGTTGCTGGATCTGCAGAAAACCATTGCCTATTACTGGCCGGAATACGGCTGCGAGGGCAAGAAGGATGCCCGGGTGGGCTGGATTCTGAATCACCGCGTGGGCCAGCCGGCGATCAAAACGCCGCTGCCGGATGAGGCGCTGTTTGACTGGGAGCGGATGACATCCACCCTGGCGCAGGAAAGTCCCTGGTGGCAGCCGGGACTGAGCCACGGTTATCACATGGTCACCTATGGCTGGCTGCTGGGGGAGGTGTTCCGCCGGGCAGTGGGTATTTCCCTGGGGCAGTTTCTGCGGGAGGAGCTGGCGCGGCCGCTGGGGCTGGATATGTTTCTGGGCGTGCCTGAAACAGAATTTTCAAGGCTCGCGGACCTGTCGGGTTCCCGCGACCGGCCGCAGGGCGGCAGGCTGTACCTGTTCGACACGGTGCTGGGTGAGCCGGAATCCATGACATCCAAAGCACTGACCAATCCCAAGACCCTCATGACCAGTTCCAATGCTGAAGCCTGGCGCCGGATGGAGCTGCCGTCTGCCAACCTGCACGCCACGGCGGCGGCACTGGCGAGCCTGTATGGCAAGGTGGCCTGCCGTGAAGGTGTGGTGTCGGCACAGGCATTGCGCCGCTGTCAGCAGG
>JBMOPR010000836.1:0-5281 GCA_049323075.1 Pseudomonadota bacterium | reverse complement strand
GTAGGAGCGGAAAGAAGCGTACTCGGGGGCGGCAATTCCGTTCCGGTATTCCAGCGTGCGCTTGCGCGCCACGTCACCTTCCCAGCTGCCACCGGCCTTGATACCGAACAGGTTGAAACTGTTGTTACCCTGGGCGTCCTTTATTTGACGCTGGCCCCAGCCGGTTTCAAGGACAGCCTGCGCAACAATGGCCTGCGGGTCCACGTTCAGTTCCCGTGCCGCACGCTCGGCATGAGGCAGAATGCAGGCGACGAATTCTTCCGGCGTTTTCCAGGCTTCCGGCTGTGCCGGTGTATTCAGATACAGGTCCGCCTCCGGCACGACTTCGGCCACCGGCAGAATTTCCGTCAGCTGGTTCTGCGGCGCGAACAGTGCGGCTTCTGGCGAAGCAATGGCAGAGTCCAACTGCATCTGCCCAATTTCACGCAGCAAGTCTGCTTCCCGCAGCGCACGGCTGCTGTCCGCCGGTTGCCGTTGCGATACCGCAGGGTGCCGATAATCAGGCAGCGCGAAACCCTGCGTACGGTCGGCATCTGCGACAGCTTCATCCTTGACACCATCCTTGCCCGCCTCCAGCCGCGTCATCTGTTTGACGATCATGTCCGCCAGACCAATGCCACGCCCGTTGGCCAGGTTCATGCCCAGCTGCTGGTCATACATGTTCTGGTAGAACTCGCCGTCGCGGCCAGTCAGCTCGTTGCCTTCGGAGAAAATCGAGTTGGCGTCGCGCATGCTCTTCAACATCATGTTGAGGAACACGCTCTCCAGCTGTTTGGCGGTAGACTGGATGGCCGCCTGCTTGTCGTCGCGTGACTGCCGTTTCAGCTTTTCGAATCCGGAAAAATCCAGATATGCGGGAGCCTGATCCGGCAGTTTGGTGGAATTCATGGCGTCAGATCACGATCAGTTCAGCGCGCAATGCGCCGGCTTGCTTGAGTGCTTCCAGAATCGCCATCAGATCGCCCGGCGCCATGCCGACACGATTGACCGCGCTCACGATGTCATCCAGTGTGACGCTGTCGCCCACCTTGAACATGTGGCTTTTTTCCTGGGCGATATCCACATTGCTGTCCGGTGTCACGGCTGTCCGGCCACCGGCAAATGCATTCGGTTGCGAAACTTCCACGTTCTCGGAAATGGTGACGGTCAGATTGCCGTGGGTAACCGCGGCCGGCGACACCTTCACATTGTTGCCGACCACAATCGTGCCGGTGCGGGAATTGATGATCACCTTGGCGGCTGCTTCAGCCGGTTCGATCTGCAGGTTTTCCAGCACCGACAGATAGGTGACGCGCTGGGACGGATCGCGCGGAGCGGTGACCGTGATCGAAGTGGCATCCATCGAACGCGCCACACCGGGACCCAGCAGACGGTTGATTTCGTCGCGCACCCGCTTGGCAGTAGTGAAATCCGGGTTATGCAGATTGAACGTCATGATGTCGCCTTCCATGAAGGGATTGGGCGCAGCCACTTCAACACTGGCACCATTGGGAATCCGGCCCACACTGGGCACGTTTACGGTAATCTTGGAACCATCGCTGCCTTGCGCGCCAAAGCCTCCCACCACCAAATCGCCCTGTGCCACCGCATAGACGCGACCATCCGCGCCCCGCAGCGGCGTCATCAGCAATGTGCCGCCACGCAGACTGGACGCGTTGCCAATCGAAGAAACCGTAATATCAATACGCTGGCCTGGTTTGGCGAACGGCGGTAATTCCGCGTGAATCGATACCGCTGCCACGTTCTTCAGTTTCGGTGTCAGGTTTTCCGGTACGCTGATGCCGAACTGTTCCATCATGTTACGGAAGGTCTGGGCAGTGAACGGAGTCTGGCTGGTCTTGTCACCCGTACCGTCCAGGCCCACCACCAGGCCATAACCGATCAGCTGGTTGGTGCGCACGCCCTGCACATCCGAAATATCCTTCAGACGGTCCGCCAGCGTGACCGGGGCCACCAGCATTGCCAACAGCATGAACGCAGTAGTTGCCAAACGTTTCATAGGTACAACCTCAAATCAGAACGGCCACCAGGGGCTGTTGAACATGCGTGACACCCAGCCCTGTTCCTGCGCGTCGGCCAGTGCGCCGGTTGCGCTGTAGGTAATGCGGGCGTCGGCCATGCGGCTGGACATCACGGTGTTGTCCGGTGAAATATCTGACGGCCTCAGCAAGCCTTCCAGACGGATGAATTCATCTCCCTGCGACAGCGTCATCCACTTCTCACCGCGTACCACCATCACACCGTTCGCCAGCACATCAGCGACCGTCACTGAAATCTGCCCCAGCAGTCGATTGCTCTGGTCAGACTCGGCTTCGCCAGTGAAATCGCGGTTATTATCCGTATCGGAAGACAGCGTGAAGCGCTTGTCCGGAAAGCCCGGCACATGAAAACTCGGTTCCACGCCCATCAGGGAATTCACATTCATGTCGAGCTTGTCTTCCTTTTTGATGTCCGTATTGTTGCTCTTGGAGGAAATGGTTCTTTCATCCAGAAAGACCGTGATGATGTCGCCAATGCGACGGGCGCGCTTGTCTTCCCACAGGCTGATACCGGCACCACTGGCATAGATCGAACCCACCGCCTTTGACGACGGCGCCGGTGACACCGGCATGACCGGTGAATAGCGCGGATCTCCCGGCGAGGGCTTGCCCGGCGAGGCACAACCACTCAGCACCAGCACGCTCGACAGCAGAAAGAACAGGAAACGCTTCATCGCCTTTTACCTCTTACAACTGCTGCGTGACGAACTGCAGCATCTGGTCAACGGTGGAAATGACCTTGGAATTCATCTCGTATGCCCGCTGGGTTTCGATCATGTTCACCAGCTCTTCCACCACGTTCACGTTGGAACTTTCCAGCGCGCCCTGAATGACCGGGCCCAGTCCGTTTTCCGACGGATTACCCTCGGTGGGTGTGCCGGAGGCAACGGTTTCGCGGAACAGGTTGCCTCCCAGCGCTTCCAGACCGGCAGGATTGATGAAATCTGCCAGCTGGATATTGCCGATTTCAGTGGCGTCACCGGTTGCCGCATCCACCACGCTGACAACACCGTCGGTGCCAATGGTCACGCTCTGCACGCCTTCGGGCACCGTGATCGACGGCTCCAGCGGGAAACCATTCGAATTGACGATGTTGCCTTCGGAATCAATCTGGAACTGGCCATCGCGGGTGTAGTTGATGGAGCCATCGGGCATCAGGATCTGGAAGAAGCCGCGACCATTGATGGCAACATCCAGCCCCTGGTCAGTGACTTCGATATTGCCCATGGTGAACTGCTTCTGCGTGGCCACCATGCGCACACCGGTACCCAGTTGCAGGCCGGACGGCACTTCGGTGTCCTCCGACGACTGACCACCGGGCTGACGGTTGATTTGATACAGCAGGTCTTCGAACACGGCGCGGTCGCGCTTGAAGCCCGTGGTACTCACGTTGGCCAGGTTGTTCGAGATGGTTTTCATGCGCGTGTCCTGCGCGCTTAATCCGGTTTTGCTTACCCAGAGGGATGAGTGCATACACTACTCCAGTTCTTCGTCCGGCAATCTGCATCCGGATCGGGAAAAAATTTGCCGCTATGACATCAGGCGCGGCGTTTTTTCGACACTGCTGTCAACCTTGCAGTATCCGTGCCGCTGCTTCGTCATTTTCCTGTGCTGTTTTCATCATGCGCACATTCATGTCAAACAGGCGCGCGTGCGAGATTACCGCCGTCAATTCGCTGACCGGATTGACGTTGGAACCTTCCAGCATGCCGCTTTCCACCTGCACATCCGCGGAAGGCTCCAGCGGCGCGCCGTCCCGGGTACGGAACAGTCCGTCCTCTCCTTTCACCAGCTGGCGCGGATCTGCATTTACCAGTTTCAGCCGCGCGACCTGCGTCATCGCCATGGGCTGTTCGCCCAATCCGCGAATCGACAGCGTGCCATCAACACCCACCAGCAGCGTTTCATATTCCGGCAACACCACCGGGCCACCGTCGCCCATCACGGGAAGACCTGTTCCTGTTGTCACCAGCCCGCTCACCGTGCGCTGCAAATCACCGGCGCG
Organism: Pseudomonadota bacterium; assembly: GCA_049323075.1. Classification (GTDB taxonomy): domain Bacteria; phylum Pseudomonadota; class Gammaproteobacteria; order Pseudomonadales; family Ketobacteraceae; genus Ch67. Next base: position 1,237 of record JBMOPR010000836.1, on the reverse strand, counting down.
GGTGTAAGCTTCCGTTCCGTCAGGCATCTGCACCGCCAGCCAGCCATTGCCTTTCACCGCAACATCCAGTTCACGCCCGGTTTCGATCAGCGGGCCCGCACTCATGTCCGTACCCGGCCGCTCACCCATGGCATAGGCACGCGAGGGAAAGTGCTCACCAAACACCGACATGGAACGGTACTGATGCAGATCGGCCTTGAACCCATCCGTGGACGCGTTCGCCAGATTGTTGGCACGCAGACGCTGTGCATCCAGCGCCTCTTTTGCGCCTGTCATCGAAACATAAAGAAGTTTGTCCATGGGACACCTGTATCGCCTGTCAAAATTTCAGCGTCTAACGCCGATGAACAGTGAAGTGCAAATCACTTGCCAAAAAAAAGCCCCGCAATCGCGGGGCTCAAAAAGAGGAGGAGAAGGAATCAGCGGATCTGGATGATGGTCTGGGTAATGGCGTTGGAAGTCTCGATCGATTTGGCGTTGGCCTGGAAATTCCGCTGCGCAGTAATCAGCGTTACCAGCTCTTTGGTCAGATCGACGTTCGAGGTTTCCAGGGCGCCGGATTGAATCAGGCCAAAACTGGACGTACCGGCTTCACCTGGAATCGGCTCACCAGAGGACGTGGAAGCGCGCCAGCTGGTGTTTCCTATCTGCAGCAAACCTTGCGGGTTGGAAAAGCGTGCCAATGCAACCTTGCCGACGGATTCGGTCTGGCCATTGGAATACGTAGCCTGCACCACACCCTGTTCGTTCACGTTCAGGCCGGTCAGACGTCCGATGGTGAAACCATTTTGCGACAGCGTGTTGACGGTGAAAGGCGATGCAAACTGGGTGGGCGTATTGCCGCTGAAATCGAACACGACCTGCTGGGTAGGGTCAGCGCCGTTGGTCAGCAGACCGCCAAACTGGTCAGTGCGGATAACGGTTGGCGTCGTGCCGGTAAAAATACCCTGCTGGTTGAATTCCAGAATGCCATAGGGTGTGGTGCCGCCAGCGCCATCGTCCAGCGCTATGGGCTGAATGGTGCCGGTGTCGTCGGTAATGCCCAGGTGCACGCGCCAGCTGTTGGTACCGGCGCCAACCGAAGAATCCTTGGCGAAATAGGCCGTTGCAATGTGCGAAGCACCCAGACTGTCATACAGGGTGATGGACGTTGATGCAGTGTAGGTATTGGGCTGGGCCGGATCGAATGCAACGCCGGCCAGATCGGTTGCGGTGGCTGGCAGGTTGACGCCGATTT
>JBMOPR010000835.1:0-5309 GCA_049323075.1 Pseudomonadota bacterium | reverse complement strand
GCTGACCGGGCTGCTGCTGCACGCGGCCAGCCACAGTGCCAGCAACACGATCAGGCAGCGCGTCACACCTTGAATGCGAAATTCGGTCATGTGGGGTTCAGCTTGCTCCGGAGGGCTTCGCTCAACTGGTACACCGACAGCGCGTAGAGCGGACTGCGGTTATAGCGGGTTATCACGTAGAAGTTGTTCAGGCCCAGCCAGTATTCAATACCCTCCGCACCTTCCAGTTTCAGGGCAGTGGCCTTCTGGTCATCCGCAACAGTCTGATCCGGTTCCAGCCCGGCCTTGCGGAATTCCGCCACCGTGTGCACCGGCAGCAGATCCTGGTTCACCCATTTGTCCAGCGTGGCTTCGTTCTCTTCCTTGCCCATGTAACGGGCCAGGCTGACCACCGGCGCACCGTCCTGCCAGCCGTGGGCCTTGAAATAGCTGGCGACGCTGCCGATGGCGTCCACCGGATTGTCGATCAGGTCGATGCGCTGGTCGGCGTCGAAATCCACTGCCCACTTGCGATAGCTGCTGGAAATGAACTGGGGATACCCCATGGCGCCAGCGTAGGAACCTTTTGCGGTCATCAGGTCAATATGGGCTTCGTTCTGCAGGTGCAGGAACTCTTTCAGTTCATTGCGAAAGAAGGGCGCGCGCGGAGGATAGTCGAACGCCAGGGTGGCGAGTGCGTCGATCACCCGGTAGTTGCCCTTGTGCTTGCCGTAGCGGGTCTCGACACCGATGATCGCCATGATGATGTAGCGCGATACGCCAAATTCCTTTTCGGCCTTTTCCAGGGTGGCGGCGTGGGTCTTGTAGAAATCGATGCCACCGTCAATGCGGTCCTGGGTGATGAAAATGGGACGGTACTCGGCCCAGGTCTTGGTTTTCTCCGCCGGACGGGCGATGGCGTCCAGGATGCTGTCCTTGCGGGTGGCGCTGGCCAGCAGGTTTTCCAGATCGGGTCGTTTGAACTTGCCTTCCTGTACCACTTCGTCGATAAACGCCTTGGCGCCGGGGTGGGCAAGATAGGAGTCAGGCGCGGTGTCATCAGCCTGGGTCGGGCCGGCGGCCAGCAGGCAGAGCAGGGGCAACCGGAGGAACGCGGCCAGACGCTGGCTGCTGTTCTGTATGGACGATGGGCTCAAATACGGCATGACTTTACCAAACGGCTGATTCCCTGACATTTTTTCATCCTGACGATGGTCTAAGCCTCGGCCATTACGACTGCGGCGTCAAGCGCGCCGTTTCACGTTGCGAGCAATTTGCGGTGGGTCTGGATCGACATCAGGATGCCGAAGCCGGCCATCAGCGTCACCACCGACGTGCCGCCGTAACTGATCATCGGCAGCGGCACACCTACCACCGGCAGAATGCCGCTCACCATGCCCATGTTCACGAACACGTATACGAAAAAGGTGAGGGTGATGGAGCCGGCTACCAGGCGCGAGAACGTGTCCTGGGCGTTCATGGCGATGTACATGCCGCGGGCGATGATGGCGAAGTAGATCAGCAGCAGGGCGCAGATGCCGAACAGGCCGAATTCCTCACCCAGTACCGCAATGATGAAATCGGTGGAGCTTTCCGGCAGGAAATCCAGGTGGGCCTGGGTGCCGTGCAGCCAGCCCTTGCCTTCGATGCCACCGGAGCCGATGGCGGTTTTGGACTGGGTGATGTTCCAGCCGGAGCCCCAGCGGTCTGCTTCCGGATCGAGAAAGGTGAGTACCCGTTTGCGCTGGTAGTCGTGCATGACCGTCCAGAGCGCCGCACCGGCCGGCGCAGCAGCCACCACAAAGCCGGCAATGTATTTCCAGCTCAGCCCCGACAGGAACAGTGCGATGAAGCCGGCACTGGCGATCAGGATGGCGGTGCCCAGGTCTGGCTGCTTGGCAATCAGTACCGTGGGCACCATCAGCAGCACCAGTGCCAGCAACACGGGCTTCCAGCCCGGCGGCAGGGCCCGCTCCGACAGATACCAGGACACCATCATCGGCACCGCCAGCTTCATGATCTCGGCAGGCTGGAAGCGGCCGATGCCCGGCAGGGACAGCCAGCGCTGGGCGCCCTTGGCGTGGACACCCACCACCAGCACCGCCACCAGCAGCATGACGCCACCGGCGAACAGCCAGGGGGTCCAACGTTTGTAGGTGCGCGGCGGAATCTGTGCCAGCAGGATCAGCGCCACGAAACCGATGCCGAAACGGGCCATCTGCCGCAGCAGGGTATCCAGGCTCTGACCGCTGGCGCTGTAAAGCACGAACAGCCCCACGCAGATCAGCACCAGGAGTCCGCCAAGCAGGGGACCATCGATATGAATGGCCTGCAGCAGGCTGACCCGTCGAGTCACGGGGGAGCGCAGCGCCTCCAGGCTGAAGGGGAAATTACTGGGCACTGGCGGTTTCCTCCGGCTGGTTGTTGCTGATCTCATCCTGGGCCAGGGATTCAAAATAGGCGTCCATCACCTTGCGTCCCACTGGCGCGGCGGTGGAGCCGCCACCCCCGCCGTTTTCCACCAGTACCGCCACCGCGATACGCGGATTGTCCACTGGCGCAAAGCCAACAAACAGCGCGTGGTCCTTGTGCCATTCTGCCAGTTTGCTGGCATCGTAGGATTCGTTCTGCTTGATGCCCACCACCTGTGCGGTGCCCGTCTTGCCCGCCGCCTGGTAGGTCAGGCCGGGCGCGATACCCTTGGCCGTGCCCTGTGGGCTGTGCACCACATCGCGCATGGCGGCGATGGTGCGGTCCCAGTGGCTTGGGTCCTTGAGTTCGATGGTGCCCAGTGGTTCCGGGTCGGTGACCGGCGTTTCCTGGATCATCTTCACCATGTGCGGTTTCACGATGCGACCCTTGTTCGCCACGATGGCGGTGGACAGTGCCAGCTGCAGCGGCGTGGCCAGCATGTAGCCCTGGCCGATGCCGGTGATGAGGGTTTCCCCGGGATACCAGCTCTGGTTGTACTTGGCCTTTTTCCAGAAGCGTGATGGCAGCAGTCCCGGTCCCTCGCCGGTGACGTCGACGCCGGTCTTGTGGCCGAAGCCGAACGGTTCGAAGAAATCGTGGATGCGGTCAACGCCCATCTTGAACGCCAGATCGTAGAAGTAGGTGTCGCAGGACTGGACGATGGCGGTGCGCAGATCCACCACGCCGTGTCCCCACTTTTTCCAGTCGCGGTAATAGTGGTTGTCGTTTTCCAGCTTGTAGAAGCCGGGGTCGTAGATGGAGCGGCCCCAGTCGGTGAAGCCGTAATGCAGACCGGCCAGACCCATGATCGGCTTGATGGTGGAGCCCGGCGGGTATTGGCCCTGGATGGCGCGGTTGTAGAGCGGGCGGTCGAGCGAGGTCTGCAGATCCTGGTAGCTCTTGTAGTCAATGCCGGTGACGAAGAGGTTGGGATCGAAGCCGGGCACCGAGGCAAACGCCAGCACGCCACCCGTGGCGGGCTCGATGGCAACGACCGCGCCGCGCCGGCCTTCCAGTGCCTTGTAGGCGGCAATCTGGGTGGGCAGATCCAGGTACAGCATCAGGTTCTTGCCCGGTTCCGGATTGGTATTTTCCAGCACCCGGGTGACGCGGCCCCGCGCATCGGTCTCGATGGTGCGGAAGCCGACGGTGCCGTGCAGCACCTCTTCGTAATAGGCCTCGATGCCGGTCTTGCCCACGTGTTCGGTGGCGCTGTAGTTGGTGGGGTCGAGGGTTTTCAGTTCCTTCTCGTTGATGCGGCCCACATAGCCCACCGTGTGCGCCAGGGTTTCCACCCAGGGGTAGTGCCGCACCAGCGACACGTCCAGCATCACGCCCGGCAGGCTGTGCTGGTTCAGCGCAATGATGGCGATTTCCTCTTCAGTGAGCTTGAACTTCAGCGCCACCGGCGTGTACGGGCGCTGGCGCTGTTCCAGCCGTTTCTGGAAGCGGTCGATCTGGGATTCGTCCAGAGGAATCAGCGTGCCGATGCGTTCGATGGTGGCATCGATGTCCGGGCATTTTTCCTTGATGATGCTGAGGGCGTAACTGGGCCGGTTGTCTGCCAGCAGGGTGCCGTTGCGGTCCATGATCAGGCCGCGGTTCGGTCCGATGGGCTCCACCGTGATCCGGTTGTCATCGGACATGGTGCGGTATTTTTCGTAGTGGATGACCTGCAGCCACACCATGCGCGCGATCAGGCACAGTATCAGCACGAACACGAACGCCAGACCCACGACGCTGCGCCGGGCGAACACGCGGGTCTCGCGGTAATGGTCCTTGAGGGTAATCGGTTTGGGCATGTCTTACCGGTGGTAGGGATGGCCTTTGAGGATAGACCACGCCCGGTACAATTGTTCCGCAATCAGGACGCGAACCAGGGGGTGTGGCAGTGTCAGGTCCGACAGCGACCAGCTCTCCCGCGCCGCGCTGCGGCACTGGGGCGCCAGCCCTTCCGGCCCGCCAATCAACAGCGCCACATGGTTACCCTGTTGCAGCAGTTTTTCAAGCTGCTGCGCGAGTTTTTCCGTGCTTAGCCGCTTGCCTTGCACATCCAGTGTGATGACGTAGTCACCCGGTTGCACCGCCGCCAGCATCTGTTCGCCTTCCTTGTCGGTGATGCGGTCGATGTCGGCGTTCTTGCCGCGTTTGCCCGCCGGGATTTCCACCAGTTCCAGCGTGAGATCCTGGGTGAGGCGCTTGCGGTATTCCGCGAATCCTTCTTCCACCCAGTCCGGCATTTTGGTGCCGACGGCGATCAGCCTTACTCGCATGAAGGTTTAATCCTGCGCCGAATCCGGGCCCATGCTCCAGAGTTTTTCCAGATCGTAGAAGCGGCGTGTGTCCGGCAGCATGATGTGCAGGATGATATCGCCCAGATCCACCAGCACCCACTCGCCGGCGTCTTCACCTTCGACACCCAGGGGCTTGAAGCCACCTTCGCGCACCCGTTCCCGCACGCGGTCGGCGATGGATTTGACGTGGCGGTTCGAGGTACCGCTGGCCACGATCATCAGGTCGGCGACACTGGTGAGGGGTTTCACGTCCAGGATCACGATGTCCTTGGCTTTCATGTCGTCGAGGGCATCGAGCACGATGGTTTTGAGCTGATTCAGTTCAGTCATTGGCGGGTTCTGCTTTCCTGTCGCGGTAGAGTTCATGTTCTTCAATATAGGCCCGCACGGCGTCGGGCAGCAAAAAACGGGGTGAAATGCCCTGGGCCATCTGCCGGCGCAGGTTGGTGGCCGAGATGTCGAGGGCGGTGGTTTCGTACAGGCAGATGCCGCCGGCAGTGGTGTCCAGCAGTTGCGTGCTGTGCTGCTGCCGCTTTTGCAGCAGCCTGCATTCCGGTGTGGTGG
>JBMOPR010000834.1:0-5330 GCA_049323075.1 Pseudomonadota bacterium | reverse complement strand
AAACCTGCAAAAGGCCATCGATATGGCCCACGCCCGCGGCAAGCAGTTTTATCTCGCCACCAACCTGGCGCCCCACAACGACAAGATCCGCTCCTTCGTACGTGACATGGAACCCGTGATCGCAATGGGGCCTGACGCACTGATCATGTCCGATCCCGGCCTGATCATGCTGGTGCGGGAACATTGGCCCGACCAGACCGTGCATCTTTCGGTACAGGCCAACGCAGTGAACTGGGCCACCGTGAAGTTCTGGCAGCAGCAGGGCATCAGGCGCGTGATCCTGTCGCGGGAACTGTCGCTGGATGAAATCGAGGAAATCCGGCAGCGAGTGCCCGAGATGGAACTGGAAACCTTCGTCCATGGCGCGCTCTGCATTGCCTACTCCGGCCGCTGTCTGCTGTCGGGCTACATGACGCACCGGGATTCCAACCAGGGTGCCTGCACCAATTCCTGTCGCTGGAAATACGACGCCCACGAAGCGGTTGAAACTGCCGAAGGCGACATCGTGGCCGCCAGCCCCGCCGTGCAGACGTTCACGCCACAGAAGCAACAGGTGGCCGATATCGAGAACAGGATTTTCCTGCTGCAGGAAGAAAACCGTCCCGGGGAATACATGCCGGCGTACGAGGATGAACACGGCACCTACATCATGAATTCAAAAGATCTGCGCGCGGTGCAGCACGTAAAACGACTGGCGGAGATCGGCGTGCACTCGCTGAAAATTGAGGGCCGCACCAAATCGCATTTTTACGTTGGCCGCACGGCACAGATTTACCGGCAGGCCATCGACGATGCGGCAGCAGGCCGTGAGTTCGACTGGAAAATGATGGATGCGCTGGAAGGTCTGGCCCACCGGGGTTACACCGAAGGCTTTTATCGTCGCCATCTGCCGGCGGAGTTCCAGAATTACGAGCAGAACACCTCCAGCTCGGGCACCCAGCAATTCGTGGGTGAAATCATGGACTATGATCGCCAGCGCGGGTTGTTGTCAGTGAACGTGAAAAACCGCTTTGCGGTGGGTGACGTGCTGGAACTGATGACACCGCAGGGCAATGTCACCTTTACGCTGGGCCATCTGGAATCGCTGCAGGGTGACACGCTGGCAGTGGCACCGGGCGACGGCTGGCAGGTGCGGGTGCCGGCACCGGCGGACATCAATCCGGAATTTGCGCTGCTGATGCGCTGCGACCGCTGATTTTTCCATAGTTCGTTTTTATGGCGCCAGTTCCCGTACCAGCCGGAATCCCCGCAAGGTGTCAGCCGGCGCGGTGCGGGAATTCCGGTACGCAGCATTGCAGTTGCCCATATCCGTCAGGGCGGAGCCGCCGACAGTGATGAAGTCACCACCCTGCTGCACCCATTCCTCCGCATTGCCGAACAGATTGAGCAGGCCCAGGCTGTTGGCATAACCCTCATCGGCGGAGCGCAGGCGCTGACCCCGCAATACCCGCCCGCCGGACACCAGCCGGCAGTTGTGATCCGCCATGCCACTGTCGTTCCGCGCAACCGCCAGCCATTCGTCCAGACGCGGCAGACGGTAATGCGAGCCGCTGCGGGCAGTCAGCCAGCCGGCGTACCGTTGAATGTGTTCCAGGGGCAGATTCACCACCGGCAATGCCGGCTGCATCGGTGGCTGACACAGGCGCGTCTGGTTGCAGAAAGCAGCGATGTCGTTGCCGCTGATTTCACTGCGGGTGATTGCAAACGGCGCCACGCCGTTGACCTTGACCACAACCAACTCTGGTCCGTTGCCGCCGCCGTCAAGTCCGTCGCGACAGCGGGCACCACGCTGCTTGCCCAGGTTGGCCAGCCGCAACGGGCAGGCCTCGACCCGACCGCCCGATGCCGGTGGGATAGGATTGAGGTCAGATTGTGAAAAGACATTGCCGCTCAGGACGCCCGGCACAAGCAGTCCGGCGATGACAGCACATTGCCGCAGGAAACCGCGCGCAAAAATACGGCGAGCCAGAAGCGCTGGCGCCACTGTCGGGTTCGGCACTACTGTGTAGACAACCTTTTGCCCGTCATCGTTCATGCAGCATACACTTCGATCAGGTTGACAGTGACATTGTCACGGGCACCCCGATCCAGTGCCCGTTCAATGAGTTGATTCACCTTGTGCTCGCAACCGAATGGCTGCGCCAGCACCCCCAGAATCGTATCAGCATCCAGCTCGCCATACAGTCCGTCGCTGCACAGCAGCAACTGGTCGTCCGGTAACAGGGCGAACTGGATCTGGTCCAGCTCCAGCTCGGTATCTGCCCCAACGGCCCGGGTGATGACATGGCGCCGGGGATGCTGTCCTGCCTCGTGGGACTCGATCAGGCGCTGATCCAGCAGCTCCTGCACCAGGCTGTGATCGCGGCTCATCTGGTACAGATTGCCGGCACGATACAGATAAAGCCGGCTGTCCCCGGCCCACAGGCAGGCACATTCATCGCCGGCAATGGCCAGCGCCACCACCGTGCTGCCGCAGGTTCCACCGGTCTGCGCAAGAATGAAATCACCGCACAACGCAACATTGACCTTCAGGATGGCCGTCCGCAGCAACTCCACCGATGCCGTCAGGCTGGGGCCGGCCTCCAGCATTGCCACGGCCTCCACCAGCATGCGCGCGGCAAGATCGCCAGCGGCATGCCCCCCCATGCCATCGGCCACACACCAGAAACCCTGTCGGGGATTCGCGAAATAGGCATCCTCATTGTAACGACGCACACAACCGGTATGGCTGGCGGCGGCGGACCGCCACACCAGACCCGCCTGCCTGTCGCCGGCCAGCCCGGGCTGCGTCAGGAACGCGGTCGGCCGGTCTCCCTTCATCCCGTTTTCCAGCCCGTCTCCATCCGGCCTGAAAGTCTTGCTCATCGTTATCTTCCTCGGGTATCGGCCCTGTCACAGGCCCTCAATGGCCTCTGAATGCCAGGATTGAATTGCTGGATGGGATGGCATGACGCCATTCAAAAAAACAGCTTGTTCAGAGAGACAGGACCACCACAACGGAAATGGCATTGGCGCGGAAAATATCGCGGCGTCCAGACCGCATCCACAGATAGACGTAGACATTGCACCTGTCCGGACGTAACAAATTCCATCACAAGACTTCGTCTGCTCAGCCTTTTTTCCTGGCCGATGTTTTCAGCAGATTGATCTGCTCGTCGTAGGCACGGGCGAAGGGATCGGCAAACAGGCTGTCAAACAGATTTTCGTCTGCCTGCAAATCCTGGTGCAGTTCACGATAGGCGTTCCAGCAACGGGCACCCTTGCTGCTCAGCGTGGGGCCCCGTCGCTGCTGCTCGAAACGCCGTTCCAGTTCTACCGGCGACAGTTCCAGCAGCACTTCCTGCAGCGCACCCTGCATGCCGGCCAGCATTGCCCACTGGTGCTGCTGGAATTCAGCAAAGCATTCCTGCACCCCGGCTTCCAGCGGCAAAAAAGAACCCGGGTCATCCACCAGCAGATGTTTCAGCAGCTGATCCGCATTGGCAGCCAACTTGACGGGATTGTTGTCGTGGGAATCAACCAGCGTCATGTCCAGGCGCAGTTCGTTCTTCAGGCTGGCGCGGGCGTGCGCATTGTCCATCAGACCCTGCATGCACTGCCGCAGCAGCGCACCGGCGCGGCGCAGCACTGCCTCGGCGCCAGCCTGCCGAATGGCGTCTACCGGCAGATCTGCGCCCGCAGCAAACGCGGCCAGTGCATTTTCGATGGCGGGCTCCTGCGCAGTTGCAGCAGGGCTGATGACGGTGGGCAATACCGGCGCAGGTGGCGACACCGGCTCTGGCTCCTCCACAGGTTTGAGCGATGGCCGCGGCCCGCTGCCAGTGCGGGAGCCTGTAACAGGAAGTTGCGGCCCTGCCGCCACCGACTGCAAATGCGGCTTGAGACGCGGCCGTGATGCCATTCCGGGCTCCGACCCATCGCCATCGACGGCCGGCAACAGCTGTGGTGGCTGCGGCTGACGGTATTCCATCAAAACACGCACCCGAAGCTGGATTTCCCCCATCAGCAGACGATCTTCGTCACGCAGCGGCATGGCCAGGTTGCGCGTCAACGGCGTGGGGCCGTTCAGATAGATACCATTGGTGCTGATGTCGGTAATGTAAAACTGGCCTGCCTCGTAGGAAACGATGGCGTGACGTCCCGACAGGTGGCGCGTCTGATCCGGAATGACCCAATCACACTCCGTTGAGCGGCCAATCACACCACCGGTGGGAAAAAAACGATGGCTGGCGTTTTCACCCATCAGATTCCGTTCGGGGCTGACCACTTCCAACAACAGTTCCATTGCCTGTCTATCCTTTGATTCGCGGGGAATGAATCATGCTTTTGCCATCGTCGGGGCCCGACGCCTGACTGACTATAGATTGAGCATTGTGCCCTTTCTGTGACGCCTCCGGCAAAGTAAAAATCACCGCTTTTTTAGGTCAGAACTGTCAATCTGACCCTCTCCACGCATCCTACAGCCACCCGACCTTCTTGAACCGCAACCACAGCACCAGGTTGGTCGTCACCATCAACGCCAGTATCAGGGGATACCCCCACTTCCAACCCAGCTCTGGCATGAACTGGAAATTCATGCCGTAGATTCCGGCGATCAGCGTCGACACTGCAAACAACGCGGCATAGGAGCCCAACCGTTTCATCACCTCGCTTTCCGCCAGGGTAATCATGCCCAGATTGACCTGGATGGCAGTGGTCACCATGTCTCGCCGCCCCTCGATGGCTCTGCCGATACGCTCCAGGTGGTCGTACACGTCACGGAAATAATCCTGCATGCCCTGGCAGACAGCGGGCACCCGCCCCCCGAACAGGCGACTGACGGCTTCCAGCGTAGGCTCGGTGGCATGCTGCAGAATCAGCAGGCGGCGCTTGAGGGAATACAGTTCCTCGATGATACGGCGGGCAGCGCTGGCGTCATCCCGTTCGAAAATCATCGACTCCAGCACTTCCAGTTCAGCTTCCAGTGCGTGCAGTACCGGGAAATAACGGTCCACCACGGTATCCATCAGGGCATAGAGCACGAAGGCCGAGCCGTGCTTGAGCAGTTCCGGTTCGCGCTCGCACAGTGCGCGCACGTTCTGGAAGCCCTGGCGGGCACGATGTCGCACCGACAGCACATAATTGCGACCGACGAAGATGTGCAGCTCACCAATTTCCAGCTCGCCGTCCTTCCACATTTCCATGGTGTGCAACACCACAAACAGGGAATCGCCGAACTCCTCGATCTTGGGCCGCTGATGGCCCTTGTGTGCATCTTCAACCGCCAGTTCGTGCAGGTTGAACTCCTCCTGCAGCAGCTTCAGCTCGTTGGCCTCGCAATCCTTGTAGGC